>JAYVNF010000324.1:0-4112 GCA_043758575.1 Rhodoferax sp. | reverse complement strand
AAATCCAGTTCTGGAAGAAAGTGTTTTACCCCCTGAGCTGCCTGGTGATGGTGGTGCTGGCCCTGCCCTTTGCCTATTTTCATTTCCGCTCCGGCAGCATTGCCAGCTATGTGTTTGGCGGCGTCATGGCCGGCATCAGCTTTGTGCTGCTGAACAATGTGCTGAGCGATCTGGGCACGCTGCAGGGCTGGCAGCCTTGGTTTACGGCGGCCCTGCCCGGCCTGATTTACTCCATGCTGTCTCTCACGGCATTTACCTGGTTGGTGCTCAAACGATGACTGCGACAAAGACCCTAGCCTCACAACGCGCCGTGGTGCTGTTTGCCCACGGCTCGCGCGATCCCTTGTGGCACAAACCCATGGAAGCCGTGGCGGCACAGCTGCTGGTCACGGATGCCAAACTGGCCGTGCGCTGCGCCTACCTGGAACTGAGCACGCCGGATTTGCCCAGCGTCTGCCAGGAACTGAGCGCACAGGGCTTCAAGCACGTCACGGTGGTGCCCATGTTCCTGGGCGTGGGCAGGCACGCGCGCGAGGATTTGCCGCTGTTGCTGCAGACCTTGCGCGCACAGCATCCAGCAGTGCACTTCGAGCTCAAGGCAGCAGTGGGCGAAGACCCGCGCCTGATCCAGTTGCTGGCGCAGATCGCGGCGGAATAGACTCCTGTCATGAACCTTCACCAATTCCGCTTCGTGCAAGAGGCAGCGCGCCGCAACCTCAACCTGACCGAGGCGGCCAAGGCCCTGCACACTTCCCAACCAGGCGTCTCCAAGGCCATCATCGAACTGGAGGAAGAACTGGGCATAGAGATCTTCGCCCGCCACGGCAAGCGCCTCAAGCGCATCACCGAGCCCGGCCTGCATGTGCTCAAAAGCATTGAGCTGATCATGGGTGAGGTCGGCAACTTGAAGCGCATTGGCGAGCAGTACAGCACCCAGGACAGCGGTACCCTGTCGATTGCCACCACCCACACCCAGGCCCGCTATGTGTTGCCGCAGCGCGTGGCGGCCCTGCGCGCTGCCTACCCCAAGGTCAACATCAGCCTGCACCAGGGCGCACCGGCCCAGGTGGCGCGCATGCTGATTGATGACGTAGCCGAGATTGGCATTGCCACCGAGTCGCTGGCTGACTTTCCCGAACTGGTCACCCTGCCCTGCTATGAGTGGCAGCACATGCTGGTGCTGCCTTCGGACCACCCGCTGGTCAAGAAGGAACGCATCAGTCTCGAAGATGTGGCCAAGGAGCCGCTGATCACTTACCACCCGTCCTTCACCGGCCGCACCAAGATCGACCTGGCCTTTGCCCATGCCCATCTGGAGCCGCGCATTGCCCTGGAAGCCATCGACTCGGACGTGATCAAGACCTATGTGCGCCTGGGGCTGGGTGTGGGCATTGCCGCCGAGATGGCAGTGCAGGACGTGCTGGACGACTGCGCCAACAACGGCGGCAAGGGCGGCCTGGTGGTGCGCCCGGCCGGCCAGCTGTTTGGCAACAACATCGCCCGCGTGGCCTTCAAGCGCAGCGCCTACCTGCGCAACTTTGTCTATACCTTTGCCGAGTTGCTCAGCAACCGCCTGAGCCGTGACCTCATCATCAAGGCCATGACCGGCCATGTGAACGACTACGAACTCTGAGCGCCCGACTTGGGTTTCCAGCCCAGTGGCATCAGGGCCAGGTAGGCCAGGCTGCGCCAGTAGCTGGGGTCAATGGCCAAGGCTTTCAAAAAGGCCCGCGCGGCAATGCGTGGGCTGGCACCCGGCCCCCACCCAAGGTGGCCCAAACCAAACGAGGCGCTGTACACCGCCAGCTGGCGCCTGAATTGGCGTGGCGTCAGGCAGCGCCCATCGCGGCTGGCCAGGCCCCAGCGGGCCGCAGTCCTTTCCAGCAGCTGGGTGCGGTAGTCCAGCGCACGGGTGACCCGCGAGCCCTGGTTGGCATGTTGGCGATACAGGGTGGAGACCTCGCGCAGCTTCAGAAACTTGTGCTGCTGCGACACGCGCAGCCAGAAATCCCAGTCCTCGCTGAAGGGCAGGGATTCATCAAAAACGCCAGAGCTGGCGAAAACCGTGGCACGTGCCAGCGCGGTGCTGGTCAGCACCCAGCTGTCCCGCAGCATCTGGTGGTAGATCCAGCCCGAAAAGTCAGGGTCCATGCCCTTGGGCAAAGCGCCCTCTGCAAAGTGGGTGGGCGGCACAAAGCGGCCGTCTGTGCCCTGGGCATACCAGCGCCTGAAGTCCGAGAACACCACGTCCGCCTCGGGGTGTGCTTCGAATGCCGCCAGCTGGTTGACCAGTTTGGTGGGGAACCAGTAATCGTCATGGTCCACCAAGGCGATGAAGTCGCCCCTGGCCTGGCGCAGCCCGTGGTTGCGGGCGGCACTGACCCCGGCGTTGGCCTGCTGGACCACACGCACCGGGCTGCCAAAGGCACGCGCGATGGCGGCCGTGCTGTCCGTGGAGCCATCATCCACCACGATGACTTCCATGGTGGCCACGCTCTGCTGGGCTAATATGCTTTGTAAGGTTTCCTGCAGGTACAAGGCGCAGTTGTAGGCAGGGATGACAACAGAGACCAGTGGCATACGGGCGTCCAGGCAGTGGCAATGCCGCGCATGCTGCCCCCATTGAAATGAAAGCGACTATGGATTCGTCAACAAACCTGGGGCTGGCCCCGCACTTCACGCCCAAACCCTGTCTGGCCAGCATAGGCACCACCATTTTCACCGTCATGTCGGCGTTGGCGGCCGAGCACAAGGCGGTGAACCTGGGCCAGGGCTTTCCCGACTTTGCCTGCGACCCGGCCCTGGTGGACGCCGTGACCCAGGCCATGCAGACCGGCCACAACCAGTACCCACCCATGGTTGGCGTACCGGTGTTGCGCCAGGCCATTGCCGCCAAGATAGCGGCCCTGCACCAACGCGCCTACCACCCGGACAGCGAGATCACCATCACCGCTGGTGCCACACAGGGCATCCTCACCGCCATCCTGGCTGTCGTGCGCGCCGGTGACGAGGTTATCGTGCTGGAGCCCTGCTACGACAGCTATGTGCCCAATATCGAGCTGGCCGGCGGTGTGGCCGTGCGCGTGCCGCTGACGCCGGGCAGCTTTCGCCCGGACTTCGCAAAAATTGCCGCGGCCATGACGCCGCGCACCCGCGCCATCCTCATCAACTCGCCGCACAACCCTAGCGCCACCATCTGGTCCGAGGCCGACATGCGGGCCCTGCAGGACCTGCTGGCCCCCACCGACGTGCTGCTGATCAGCGACGAGGTCTACGAGCACATGGTGTTTGACGGCGCACAGCACCAGAGCGCCGCGCGCTTCAGTGGCCTGGCCGCGCGCGCCTTCATTGTCTCGAGCTTTGGCAAGACCTACCATGTGACCGGCTGGAAGGTGGGCTATGTGGCGGCCCCGGCGTTTTTAACGGCCGAATTCCGCAAGGTGCACCAGTTCAATGTGTTCAGCGTCAACACGCCGGTGCAATACGGTCTGGCGCAGTACCTGGGCAACCCCGCTCCGTACCTGGAGCTTCCGGCTTTCTACCAGCGCAAACGCGATCTGTTTCGCGCCCGGCTGGCGAAGACGCGCTTCAAACTCCTGCCCAGTGAAGGCAGCTACTTCCAGTGTGTGGATATCTCTGAGGTCAGTGACCTGGGTGAGGCCGACTTCTGCAAATGGCTCACCACTGAAATCGGCGTGGCGGCCATTCCCTTGTCCGCCTTTTACGGCCAGGGCTTTGACCAGCGCGTGGTGCGCTTTTGCTTTGCCAAACAGGACCAAACCCTGTTGGCTGCCTTGGAGCGTTTGCAAACCTTGTGAGCTTGTGAGCTTGTGAGCTTGTGCGCCTGTATGCCCAGGCCCAAGACATGAAGCGCCGCCAACTGTTCACCAGGTGACGGGCGTGTAAGGGATGAGCGCAAGCGGCGCCAACAATGGGTCGGCTTCGTCTTGCAAGCCATCCACTCCAGTTAAGGACACCGGCATGCCTTCACACGATTTTCAGCACTTTGCGCTTGCCACCGGCGCCATGGCCAGGCTAGACCAACGGGTGCGCGTCTGCAGCACCCTCTTGACCGTGGCTGCAGCCGTGGCCTTGGCGTCTGCGCCACCCAG
>JAYVNF010000323.1:0-4120 GCA_043758575.1 Rhodoferax sp. | reverse complement strand
CCGCTGGACGAAATCGTGGACCGTTTGTTGGTGCGTTTTGGTTGCGAAATTCTGTCCATCGTTCCGGGCCGCGTGTCGACCGAAGTGGATGCCCGCCTGAGCTTTGATACCAACGCCATGGTGGCGCGCGGCGAGCGCCTGATTGAGCTGTACCAGGCCGAGGGCATTCACATAGACCGCGTGCTGATCAAGGTCGCCTCCACCTGGGAAGGCATTCAGGCCGCCGAGCAGCTGGAGCGCCAAGGCATACACACCAACCTTACATTGCTGTTTTCCTTCAGCCAGGCAGTGGCCTGCGCCCAGGCCAAGGTGCAGCTGATCTCGCCCTTTGTGGGCCGCATCTACGACTGGTACAAAAAGAGCGCCGGTGCGAAATGGGTGGAGGCAGACATGGCCGGCGCCAACGACCCCGGCGTGCAGTCGGTCAAGCAGATTTACGAGTACTACAAGAAGTTCGGCATTGCCACCGAAGTCATGGGTGCGAGCTTTCGCAATGTCGGTCAGATCACCGCGCTGGCGGGCTGCGACCTGCTGACCATCAGCCCGGATTTGCTGGCCGGTCTGGCCGCTACCGACACACCGCTGGTGCAGGCACTGGATGCCGACAAGGCACGGGCCATGGACTTGCAACACGTGTCGTTTGACGAAGCCGGTTTCCGCCTGGCCCTGAACGATGACGCCATGGCCACCGAAAAACTGGCCGAGGGCATACGCGCGTTTTGCGTGGACGCCGTCAAGCTGGAACAGTTGCTGCTGGCCGCCTGAGATCAACCTACTTTTCGCACACCACCATGGCACGTACCCGATGTGATCGCACCCCCGCTTGGGCCCAGTTGCAAACCGCTTTTGCCGCCAGGGGCAAAGGCTTTGACCTGCGCACAGCGTTTGCGCAGGATGCCCGACGGTTTGAAGTGTTTAGCCAAAGCGCACCGCAAGTGTTTGCGGACCTCTCCAAGAACCGCATCGATGCGCCCACCGAAGCCTTGCTGATGGAGCTGGCACGTCAGAGTGGCGTGCTGGAACATCGCGATGCCATGTTTGCAGGCGAGAAGATCAACAACACCGAAGGCCGCGAAGTCTGGCATGTGCTGCTGCGCACGCCGGCGGGTGCCGCAGAGGCGGGCAGCCACAAGGCCACCGAGCTGGCCAAGGTGCACGCCACGCTGGATGCCATGCTGGCCTATGCCGACCTGGTGCATGCCGATACGGCCATTACCGATGTGGTGAACATCGGCATAGGCGGCTCCGACCTGGGGCCGCAGATGGCGGTGGTGGCGCTGGACGCTTTTGCCAGCAGCGGCAAGCGCCTGCACTTTGTCAGCAATGTCGATGGCCACGAACTGGCGGCGGTGCTGAAGAAAGTCCAAGTGGGCAGCACGCTGTTCCTGGTGGCCAGCAAGACCTTCACCACCATAGAGACCATGACCAATGCCAACTCGGCCAAGGCCTGGTTTGCGGCCCAGGGCGGCACCGACACGGCACGCCACTTTGCCGCACTGACCACCAATGTGGCGGCGGCGAATGCCTTTGGCATCACCACCACCTTCGGTTTTTGGGACTGGGTGGGCGGCCGCTATTCGATGTGGTCGGCGATTGGCCTGCCGCTGGCAATTGCCATTGGTTCGCAGGGTTTCCGCGATTTCCTGGCCGGGG
Source organism: Rhodoferax sp. (assembly GCA_043758575.1). Taxonomy (GTDB): domain Bacteria; phylum Pseudomonadota; class Gammaproteobacteria; order Burkholderiales; family Burkholderiaceae_C; genus Allorhodoferax. The sequence continues at coordinate 2,467 of JAYVNF010000323.1, read as the reverse complement.
CGCATGCCATGGACGAGCACTTCCGCACGGCGCCTCTGGAGCAAAATTTGCCGGTGCGCTTGGGGCTGCTGGACGTCTGGTACCGCAACTTCCACGGCTTTACCAGCCGCAGCATTGCGCCCTACCACAGTGCCCTGCGCCGCCTGCCGGCCTACCTGCAGCAGCTGGAGATGGAGAGCAACGGCAAGCAGGTGGATGCGGAAGGCGCAGCCCTGCCGTTTGGTACCTCGCCGGTGCTTTGGGGTGAGCCCGGTACCAATGGCCAGCACGCCTATTTCCAGATGTTGCACCAGGGGACCGATGTAGTGCCCATGGAATTTGTGGCGGTGAAAAAGGCCCGCCATGACCTGGCACTGCACCAACCCCTGCTGCTGGCCAATGTGCTGGCCCAGGCCCAGGCCCTGATGGTGGGTAAAGCTGACGCGGGCGGCCACAAGAACTTTCCTGGCAACCGCCCCAGCACCTTTTTGTTGCTGGACGATTTGACGCCTGCCTCGCTGGGCGCCTTGATTGCGCTGCAGGAGCACCGTGTCTTTGTCAGCGGCAGCCTGTGGGGCATCAACAGCTTTGACCAATGGGGTGTGGAGCTGGGCAAGGTGCTGGCCAAGGACATCGAGGCACGCCTGTACAGTGGCGACGCGACGGGGTTGGACGGCTCCACGGCGGGTCTGCTGGCGCGTTTGCGTGCCTGAAACCGTGGGGCAAGACAGCCTGGTCTTGCCAGCAAAGTTGGCCACGGTGCTGGCTAAGCTTGCCGGAGTCGCCGCGCCGTGAAAGCCGGCACCTTGGAGCTGAGCTTGCCGCAGGCGCGCCAGCTGCAACTGGCCGCTCAAGGCCTGCTGCAGCCGGTAGCCAAGGCGGCCACGCGCTCTGCCCTGCGTGCCTGCATAGAGCGCATGGGCTTGCTGCAAATCGACACCATCCACGTGGTGGCACGCAGCCCTTATCTGGTCTTGTTCTCCCGTCTGGGGGCCTATCCACAGCCCTGGCTGGACGAGGCGCTGGCGCAGGGCCAGGTGTTTGAAACCTGGGCCCACGAAGCCTGCTTTGCGCCCAACGCCGACCTGCTGGCGCACCGCCTGTTCAACGCCCAGGCGCGCCAGCACTGGGGTCTGGTGAACGCGCAAAAATACCACGCCCAGCAGCGTCCCGAAATAGACAAGTTGCTGGCCCATATCCGCGCCAACGGACCGGTTAAATCCTCCGACTTTGAGCGCCCGAAAGGCATGGCTTCAGCCTGGTGGGGCTGGAAAGATGAAAAGCGCTGGCTCGAAGCCCTGTTCGCTTCGGGCGAGCTGATGGTGGCGCGGCGCGAGAAGTTTCAACGCGTCTATGACCTGACGCAGCGGGTGGCGCCGCAACTGGCTGCCTCACCGGCAAGCCCTGTTACGCTGGCCCAGGTGAGCCAGCAGTTCACCGAAAAGTCCGTGGCCGCTCTGGGCATTACCCAGGCGCGCTGGGTGCACGACTACTACCGCTGCAAGCCACGCCTGAAAGATGCGGATCTGGACGCCCTGGTGGAGCAGGGCCGACTGCAGCGCGTGGCAGTCGAAGGCTGGGAGGCGCCAGCCTATGTGCACACCAGCCAGAGTGCTTTGTTGAAGAAAGCCCTGGCCAACAAGCTGGAGGCCACGCACAGCGCGCTGCTGTCCCCCTTTGACCCGATTGTCTGGGACCGGGAGCGGGCACTCACCTTGTTTGATTTCGATTACCGGCTGGAGTGCTACACGCCCGAAGCCAAGCGTGTGCATGGCTACTTTGTGCTGCCGATTCTGTGCCGGGGCGAACTCATTGGCCGCCTGGATGCCAAGGCGCACCGCAGCGAGGGCATCTTTGAGGTCAAGGCCTTGCACGCGCAGGCGGGGGCAGCATGGACCGAGACCCAAGTACAGGAAGTCGCCAAGGCCATTCAGCGCTGCGCGGCCTGGCATGGCACGCCCCAGGTGAAAATCAGCCAGACCCGGCCGGCTAAACTGACTGCAACCCTGCGGCGTGCGCTGCGGGAACCAGCATTTGAAAGTGCCTCTGCATGAATGTGGTGTTTGATTTCGGCGCCGTGCTGTTCACCTGGCAGCCGACCCACATCGTCGCGGATGCCTTTCCGGCGCGGGCGGCAACGCCGGCCGACGCCAAACAGCTGGCGCATGCGGTGTTTGGCCACCAGGATTGGCACAACTTTGACCGTGGCCTGATGGAGATGGACGTGGTGATAGAGCGCACGGCCAGCCGCCTCAAGCTGGAGCACGCCAAGGTGCAGGCTCTGGTGCACGGCATAGGCGAGCGCCTGCTTCCGATACAGGAAACCGTGGTCGTGCTGCAGACTCTGCAGCGCAAACGCCAGCAAGGCGATAGCGTGCGCGGCCTGTACTTTCTCTCCAATATGCCCGCCCCGTATGCGCGCGAACTGGAGCAAAAACATGCGTTTTTGAAGCACTTCGACGGCGGTATTTTTTCGGGTGACGTGCTG
>JAYVNF010000322.1:0-4124 GCA_043758575.1 Rhodoferax sp. | reverse complement strand
GTGCTGCTCTGGCTTCATAGGCGCAGTAGGTGCGCTCAAAATCGCCACCGAATTTGTCGTGCAAATCAGGTGCGTCAGAAGGCGAGAACAGCGTCCAGGTGCCCTTTTCGATCACGCGGCGCATGAACAAATCGGGAATCCAGTTGGCGGTATTCATATCGTGCGTGCGGCGGCGGTCATCGCCAGTGTTTTTGCGCAGCTCCAGGAATTCTTCGATGTCCAGGTGCCAGGTTTCCAGGTAGGTGCAGACCGCGCCCTTGCGCTTGCCGCCCTGGTTCACGGCCACGGCCGTGTCGTTCACCACTTTCAGGAAAGGGACCACACCTTGCGATTCGCCATTGGTGCCCTTGATGTGGGAGCCCAGGGCGCGCACGCGCGTCCAGTCATTGCCCAGGCCGCCGGCAAACTTGGAGAGCAGGGCGTTTTCCTTGATCGACTCGTAGATGCCGTCCAGGTCGTCAGGCACGGTGGTCAGGTAGCAGCTCGATAGTTGTGAGCGCAGCGTGCCAGCGTTGAACAGCGTGGGCGTGCTGGACATGAAGTCAAACGAAGACAGAACTTCGTAGAACTCGACGGCACGAGCTTCGCGGTCGATCTCGTTCAGCGACAGACCCATGGCCACGCGCATGAAGAAGGCCTGGGGCAACTCGATGCGCTGCTTGCCAATGTGCAAAAAGTAGCGGTCGTACAGGGTTTGCAGACCCAGGTAGTCAAACTGCATGTCGCGCTCGGACTTCAGGGCCGCGCCCAGGCGCTTCAGGTCGAACTGCAACAGCTTTTCGTCCAGGCGCTCGGCATCGACCCCCTTCTTGATGAAGCCGGGGAAGTAGTCGGCATAGGCCTCGGCCATATCGGCCTGGGCCACGTCACGGCCCAGCACCTCGCGCGAAATCGTGTGGAACAGCAGGCGCGCGGTGGCGTAGGTGTAGTCCGGGTCTTTTTCGATCAACGTGCGGGCGGCCAGGATGGAGGCCTTGTAGACCTCGTCCATGGGCACGCCGTCGTACAGGTTGCGCATGGTCTCGGCCACGATGGGGTCAGCCTTGACGTCGGCACCCAGGCCGGCGCAGGCGTTCTCTATGCGCGACTGCAGCTGCACCAGGTCCAGGGCCACGCGCTGGCCGTTTTCCAGTACGTGCAAGGTGGGTGCGGCGGGTTTGGCCTGTTCGATCTGCTTGGCGCGCTCCTGCGTGCGGCGCTCGCGGTACAGCACATAGGCGCGGGCAATCTCGTGGTGGCCGCCGCGCATCAGGCCGAGCTCGACCTGGTCTTGCACGTCTTCGATATGGAAGGTGCCGCCGCCCGGGCGCGAACGCACCATGGCGCGAATCACCTGCTGGGTCAGCACGTCCACCGTCTCGCGCACGCTGGCCGAGGCAGCGCCCTGTGTGCCATGCACGGCCAGAAAGGCCTTCATCATGGCCACGGCGATCTTGTTGGGCTCGAACGGCACCACGGCGCCGTTGCGGCGGATGATCTGGTAATGGTTCAGGGGGTTGTTTTGCGCATCGGCAAAAGTGCCAGCCTCGTGGGGCTGGAGAACGCTGTGGGCCAGGGGGCTGGATGGGGCTAGGGAAGACTGCATGGTTACCTCTGCTAAATCAGTTTTTTTGTTGGGGCTCGGGGTGGTCGGAAGGGCTTTTCGGGCTCCCGATACTGGCGCGTTCGTGTTCACGTCACACACTATATCTGGGGTCTGTATTGCATACAAGCCACTACCGGTAGTGTATCCAAGGAAAATAGAGGGGTAGCCGAAGTGGCCGAAAAAATCGCCTGGCAGACGCTGCCTGTGCATTTGATGGCGTGGTCGGCGTGCAAGCCAGATGGCATCTGGGGTCGCCAAAAAAAATGCCGAATTGGCGCGGCCTGGCGCAGCTTTTCGTCGCGGAATGCCCGTCAATCAAGGCTCTTGCACCTTGGGACCTATCGCAATGGGGTGCCCGCCCGCACACTGGCTCAGCGTGCCGCGGCCCTGGCAAGCCTCAGATTATTTTTTACCCACGGGAAAACACCGAGCGTCCAGACCACAGGCCTGTTGCAAAAAGTCCCAATCCAGCCCCGGACCAGGATCGGCTTTGCGTCCCGGTGCAATATGCTCATGGCCGGCGATGTGGCGCACCGGGTAGTGCTGGGCCAAGGCCGGCAACAGGGCCAGCAGGGTTTCATACTGCGCTGGTTCAAACAGGCCGCCCTCCAGGCCTTCGAGTTCAATGCCGATGGAGAAGTCATTGCAGTTGTCACGGCCCACGTAGTGCGAGCGCCCGGCATGCCAGGCGCGCGCGTCACAGCTGACAAACTGCCACAGTTCGCCGCCACGCTGGATATAAAAATGCGCGGAGACTTGCAAGCCCTCGATCTGTTTGAAATAAGGGTGGGCGTTCCAGTCGAGCTGGTTGGTGAAGAGCTGCTGCACCGCCATGCCACCAAACTGGCCTGGTGGCAGACTGATGGAGTGCAGCACCAGCAGGTCAACCGCCACATCCGGCGGGCGCGGGCCGAAATTGGGGGAGGCACAGGGGCGTGCAAAGGCATACCAGCCGTCCTGCCAGACCGCTGTCTGGGCCGGTCTGGCGCTGGTTATGGCCCGGGCTATGGCGCTGGTTCTGGCCCTAGTCATCCACTTCCTCGCCATGCACCTCGGGCGCGTCGATCTTGAGGCGGGCGATGCGGTAGCGAATCTGGCGCAGGGTCAGGCCCAGCAGCTTGGCCGCCAGGGTGCGGTTGAAACCGGTCTCGCGCAGGGCCCGCACCAGAATCTGGCGCTCCTTTTCGTCCAGATAGCCTTGCAAATCGTCCGGCAGGGCCGGTCTGGCGCTGGGCGCCGCCTCGATGCCCGGCGGGTTGGCCAGCAGGCGCGCCGGCATAGTGCCGGCGCCCAGATCGCGCTCGTTCTCGGAGAGCTCCAGCGCGTCGCCATCGGAGAGGGCCAGCGCGCGGTGCAAGATATTTTCCAGCTCGCGCACATTTCCCGGCAGGGCCAGGCTGGCCAGTCGCGCAATGGTGCTGGCGGGCACCTGGCGTTCTGGCGTATCCGAGTCTTTGGCAATGCGTTCGAGCAAGGCCTTGCACAGGGCCGGCAGGTCCTCCGGGCGCTCGCGCAGCGGTGGGATGTCGATGTCGATCACGTTCAGGCGGAAATACAAATCCTGGCGAAAGCGCCCGGCCGCCACTTCGGCGGGCAAGTCCTTGTGGGTGGCGCTGACGATGCGCACATCCACACTCTCTTCCTGGTTGCCGCCCAGGGGCCGCACGCAGCGCTCCTGGATGGCGCGCAGCAGCTTGGCCTGCATGGCCAGGGGCAGGTCGCCAATTTCGTCCAGAAACAGCGTGCCACCATGTGCTGCTTGAAAGAAGCCTTCGCGGTCCTGGGCGGCGCCAGTGTACGCGCCTTTTTTGGCACCAAAGAATTCGGCCTCCAGCAAATTTTCGGGGATGGCACCGCAGTTCACCGCCACCCAGGGGCCGTCCTTGCGGTGGCTGTTGGCATGCAGCGCATTGGCCACCAGTTCCTTGCCGGTGCCCGATTCGCCGCGCACCATCACTGGCGCCATGCTGCGCGCCACTTTGACAATGCGCTCGCGCACCATGCGCATGGCCAGGGATTCGCCTGCCATGCGGGCCAGCGCCTGGGCACCTTTGGTCTGGCCGGCGGCGCTGTCGGCCAAGGGCATGGAGGCGCTGCCGGCGAAGGCGTTTTGCGTACCGCGCACGGCAGCGGCCACCACGGCACGGAACTGCTTGAGGTCCACCGGTTTGGTGAGGTAGTCAAAAGCCCCCGCCTTGAGCGACTCCACCGCGTTTTCTGCTGAGCCATAGGCGGTGATCACGATGCAGCGCTCGCGCCGTGCCTGCGCACGCACGCCCTTGAGCAGGTCGATGCCGGAGCCGTCCGGCAGGCGCATGTCGGTAATCACCAGATCAAAACGCCGCGTGTTGAGCAGCTCCCAGGCCTCCTGGATGGTGGCCGCAGCCTCCACCTGGTAGCCCTCGCGCAGCAGCGTGAGCTCATAGAGCGTGCGCAGATCGGGCTCATCGTCAATCACCAGAATCTGGAGGTCGCTCATAAAGTGCTCAGGGGCCTTGGTGTGGGGGTGGCGTGTTCGGTAGCCGACGGCAGTGCCTGG
>JAYVNF010000321.1:0-12541 GCA_043758575.1 Rhodoferax sp. | reverse complement strand
CCGGATTCACTGTCAGCGCAGAGTGCAACTTGTGCAGCGCGGCCTGCGGGTCTAGTGTGCGCAGCACCTTGCCGGCAATCTCAATGCCCCCTGCAGATTTTCCTACCGTGGCGGGGTCGATTTTTGCCTTTGGGGGTGAGAGCAATTCCAGAATGGTCACATAGGTTTTGCGCGGTACCGCGTCGCCCCAGGCCTTGTCGCGCAGGATGATTTCTAGCAATTCGTCCATTGCACCGGTCCAATCGCCACCCACCATGAAGACGCAGGCTTTGGCCAATCGGGTGTCAAAGTCGCGCTTGTTAGCAGCAATTAGGGCATCGAACTGGGCTGGAGTCCAGGCGCCACGCTCATCTGTCACTACAAATTTGATAGCATCAAGGTAGTGCTTGAGTGCGTCAAAACGCAACTGGCGTGGAATTTCGGCCAGCGCTGGGGCTAGAGCGGCTTCGGCATCGTCGAGCATGTCATTTTCGATGAGAAGCTTTACATAATCATAGCGTGCGTCGTCATTACCCGGATTCACTGTCAGCGCAGAGTGCAACTTGTGCAGCGCGGCCTGCGGGTCGCCCGCGGCCACGAGAGCCTGGGCGTCTTCGGCTTCCTCCTGGGCCTCCAACTCCGCCTCCGAGGGTAGATGCTTATCCAGAAATTCCTTGATCTTGCTTTCGGGCAGGGCACCCATGAAGCCATCGGCAGGCTTGCCGTCGATCATGAGTACGCAGGTAGGAATGCTGCGGATGCCAAAGGCCTGGCTCAGTTCTTGTTGCAGGTCAGAATCAATCTTGACCAATTTAAATCGACCTGCGTAATCGGCTTCCAACTTCTCCAGCAACGGGCCAACGACCTTACACGGGCCGCACCAGGGAGCCCAAAAATCGACCAACACGGGCACGGTGGACGAGGCGACAACGACTTCGGCGTCGAAGTTTTCTAGGGTGACATCAATCATGAAAAAGGTTCTCTGGGTGAAAAAGTAAAATCGGGCGTCCTATGCTTGGCGGGCAAAATCTTTTAACCCGCACACACAACTTTATGACCATTCAAATCGGCGTCGTCATGGGTTCCAGCTCCGACTGGGACACCATGCAACATGCAGTGCAGATTCTCCAACAGTTTGGCATCGGCTTCGAAGCACAAGTGGTTTCGGCCCACCGCATGCCCGATGCCATGTTCGCCTACGCTGAAGCCGCGGCGGCGCGTGGCCTCAAGGCCATCATTGCCGGCGCAGGCGGCGCGGCCCACCTGCCGGGCATGCTGGCGGCCAAGACCACTGTGCCAGTGCTGGGCGTGCCGGTGGCCAGCAAGCACCTGCAGGGAGTGGACTCGCTGCACAGCATTGTGCAAATGCCCAAGGGCATACCGGTGGCCACCTTCGCCATTGGCAATGCCGGTGCAGCCAACGCGGCCCTGTTTGCCGTGGCCCTGTTGGCCAATTTTGACAGCGACCTGCGCCTGGAACTGGAAGCCTTCAGGCGCGACCAGACCCAGACAGCGGCCAACATGGTGCTGCCGATCAGCGGCAGCGCGGCGTGATGGTTGATCCAAGCGACACCGCTGCCACGCCAAGCGTGATGCCGAGCGCCAGCAGCCTCGCGCTGGGCGGAGCCCAGGAGATCACGTTAGGCGTGATGGGCGGCGGCCAGCTCGGGCGCATGTTTGTCCACGCCGCCCAGCGCATGGGCTTCTTCACCGCCGTGCTGGACCCGGACCCGCACAGCCCGGCCGGTCGGGTCAGCCACCACCACATCCAGAGCGCCTATACCGATGCGGCCGGCCTGGCGCGCCTGGCCCAGGTGGCCCAGGCCATCACCACCGAATTCGAGAACGTGCCGGCCCCGGCCCTGGCCACGCTGGCCCACGGCCGCCCCGTGGCTCCGGCCGCCGCCGCCGTGGCGATTGCCCAGGACCGTGCCGCCGAGAAGGCGCACTTTGTGCGCTGCGGCGTGCCCTGCGCACCCTATGCGGTGATCGAGACCGCGGAGCAACTTGCCGCCGTGACGGACAGTCTGCTGCCCGGCATCCTGAAGACCGCCCGCATGGGCTACGACGGCAAGGGCCAGGCACGCGTGCGCAACCACGCCGAGCTGGCCCAGGCCTGGAGCGCCATGCAGATGGTGCCCTGCGTGCTGGAGAAAATGCTGCCGCTGCAACTGGAGTGCTCGGTCATCGTGGCGCGCGGTGCAGACGGCGCCTGCGTCAACCTGCCGCTGCAGCGCAATCTGCACATAGACGGCATCCTGGCCGTGACCGAGGTCTATGCTGGCAATGTGCCGGACGCGTTGGCCGCCCGCGCCATTGCGGCGGCCAAGTCGATTGCCCAGGGCCTGGACTATGTGGGCGTGCTGTGCGTGGAGTTCTTTGTGCTGGACGAGTCGCACCCGCAGGCCCAGGGCCTGGGCGGGCTGGTGGTGAATGAGATGGCGCCGCGCCCACACAACAGTGGCCACTACAGCATGGACGCCTGCGATGTCTCGCAGTTCGAGCTGCAGGTGCGCACCCTGGGCAACTTGCCGCTGGTGCAACCGCGCCAGCACAGCCCGGCCATCATGCTCAACCTCTTGGGCGACATCTGGCCCGAAGGCGGCGTGCCGCCCTGGGAGCAGGTGCTGGCCCTGCCGGGCACGCATCTGCATTTGTACGGCAAGCTGCAAGCCAGCAAGGGCCGCAAGATGGGCCACCTGAACATCACCGGCGCCAGCATCGAGGAGGTGCGCCGCACTGCCTTGCAGGCCGCGCAGATCTTGGGCATTGCCGCCTTTTGAAGCCGCCCTTCACCCTGAAAAGGACCACGCCATGATTGCGTCCGCCTACGTGTTTGCCGATGGTGTGGAGTTCGCCCCCGATGCCATCGCCGCAGCGGCCCAGGCCCTGCGCGCGGGCCGCCTGGTCGGCCTGCCCACCGAAACGGTCTACGGCCTGGGGGCCGATGCCGACAACGCCACCGCGGTGGCGGCTATCTTTGCCGCCAAGGGCCGGCCCTCGGACCATCCTCTGATCGTGCATGTGGCTGCCTTTGACGGCGGCATGTCGGGCGTGGCGCACTACGCAGGGCGCGTGCCCGCGTTTGCGCAGCAGCTGATGTCGGCCTTTTGGCCCGGGCCGCTCACCCTGATACTGCCGCGCCGCGACGGTGTCGGTGCCGCCGCTGCCGGTGGGCAAAATTCCATTGGCCTGCGCTGTCCGGCACACCCGGTGGCACAGGCGGTGCTGGCGGCCTTGCGCCAACCGGGCGCGGATGAACGCGTGGTGTGGGGCGTGGCCGCACCCAGCGCCAACCGCTTTGGTCGGGTCAGCCCGACCACGGCCCAGCATGTGCAAAGCGAGTTTGCGCACACGCCGGATTTGCTGATCCTGGATGGCGGCCCCTGCGAGGTGGGCATAGAGTCCACCATCATCGACTGCACCCGCGGCGCCCCGGTGCTGCTGCGCCCCGGTGCCATCAGCAGCGAGCAGGTGGCAGCGGCCTGTGGCCGGGCCCTGGTTTCCCCCGAAGAACTGGAAGCGCAGGCCGGCCAGGCCGCACCACGCGCCTCCGGCACGCTGGAGTCGCATTACGCACCGGAGGCCAAGGTCCGGCTGATGGACGCCAAAGCCCTGCAACAGGCGCTGGACCTGCTCGGCACCGATGTGGACAAGAGCCCCGCGCCCGGCAAGTCGATCGCGGTGTATTCCCGGGTGGCGCTCAAAACGGCGGCACGCCAGATCGAGCTGCGCCGCATGCCCAACGATGCGGCGGTGGCGGCGCACGAACTGTTCTCGGTGCTGCGCGAACTCGACGCCCTGCGCGTGAAATTGATCTGGGTAGAAACCCCGCCGGATAGCGTGGCTTGGGACGGGGTGCGCGACCGGCTTCAGCGCGCTGCCGCGTAACGCTTGCCCCTCACGCTCACAGAAGTGTTATTTCACTTGCCGACAGATACCGAATACCAGCCAGTGAAGCACCAACGGACCAACCGGAGCGCAAGGTATTGAAATGTTGGTTCGCGCAGCGAGAGCAATAGTCTCACCAAGCAGCGAGAGCAAAAGTCCCCCCAAAGCAGAAGCCAGAGAGAGGGGCTTTCAGTTGTCCCGTATGGTCCAGTCCAGCAGCGTGTCCATTACCGCGCGTGCGCCCTCGGTGTTGGCGTTGGCGTGGTTGATCAGGGCCACCAGCACATAGCGCTTGCCACTGGCCGCGTCCACGAAGCCCGCGCGCGCCAGCACATTGCTCAGGGTGCCGGTTTTCAGGTGGGCGCTGCCCGCGCTGGCGGACTTGGAGCGCTTGAGCGTGCCGTCCACGCCGCTGATGGGCAGGGAGCTCATCAGCTCCGACATCGTGGCCGAGCGGTAGGCCAGCTGCAGCAGCTGCGCCAGGCCCTGGGCGCTGATGCGCTCCTGTCGCGACAGGCCCGAGCCGTTGTCCAGCACCGGCACGTCTTCGTTGCCGATGCGCTCGCGCCACCAGCGCTGCAGCACGGCGCGCGCGGCCGTGAAGCTGCCGGCACTCAGGGCCGTGCCCGCACTTTCACCAGCGCTGGCAATCGGGGCAGCAGAGGCATCAATCGAAGGTGCAGCGGCAAGGCCACTGGCGCGTGCGTTGCCATCCGCGCTGACGACCCGGCCCAGCGTCAGAAACAGCTGCTGCGCCATCACGTTGTTGCTGTACTTGTTGATGTCGCGTATGACCTCGGCCAGCGGCGCCGAACTCAGCTCCAACGTCGGCTTGCCCAGGGCCAGGGCGGCAGGCAGCTTGCCCCAGTGCACGCTGCCGCCGAGCTTGCCGCCCATTTCCAGCCACAGGCCCTGCACCGCGCGCGGGCCGTAGCTGGCAGGGTCGGCATAGGCCACCGGCCAGACCTTTTCGCCGCAGGCGGCGCTGTAGCTGCCACCAAAACGGATGCGCCTGGCGTCCGAAAAATCGGCCTTGAGCGCGGCCCGGTAGTCGCCACATTCGGCGACAGGCGTACTGCCCACACTGCCGCCGCCCGTGAGTGGAACGCTGGTCTGCAGCTGCACACCAAACAGCGGCGGGTCGAACTGCACTTGTGCTGTGTTGCTGGCACGGTCGGGCGTGAAGGTCATCACCACCGCTTTGTAGTTGATCAGCAGTGCATCGGGTGCGGCGTTGTAGGGGCGCAGCGGTTCGCCATCAAAGCTGGCGGGGTCGGCCTCGGGTACCTCGAAGGCGCTGTGGTCCAGCACGATGTCGCCGGCAATCTGGTGGATGCCCAGGCCCTGCAGGCGGCGCAGCAGCAGCCACAGGCGTTCCAGCACCAGCTTGGGGTCCCCTTGGCCTTTGATATAGACATTGCCGTTGAGCGTGCCGTTCTGCACGCTGCCGTCCACATAGACCGGCGTGCTCCAGACATAGGCCGGCCCCAGCAGATCGAGCGCGGCAAAGGTGGTGACCAGCTTCATCACCGAGGCCGGGTTCATGGGCACTTGCGCGCGGTGGGACAGGCGTGGTGTGCTGGCGCCGGGCTGCGTGTCCAGCACCAGCAGGGAGACGGCATCGCGCGGAATTTTGGCGCGGGCCAGCGCCGTCTCCAGCTCCAGCGGGAGGGCTGTGGGCGTGGCCGCCAGCGCCGCCAAGGGAAGGGCCAGGAGCAGGGTGCGTGCAAGGGTCAACAACATGCCGCGATTATCCGGTGCGTGCGGGCGCAAGCCCGATAATCGCAGCATGACCCCGATATCCGCCGCCACCCTGTCCAGCCCCGTGCCCAGGCTCTCCCCCCGGATCGTGGGCTTGCTGGCGGCCTTGGTCACGGTGCTGATCTGGACCGCTTTTATTGTGGTGGCACGGGCCTCGGCCGATCCATCGCGCGCGCCCACACTGGCGCCCTCCGATATTGTGTTTGCCCGTTTGCTGGGCGCCGGCCTGGTCTTGCTGCCGCTGGGCTGGTGGCTGACCCAGGCCCAGCGTGCGCGCCAGCGCGAGGCCGGGCAGCTGCCCACGGCCGGGTCGTTGTGGGGCCTGTCGCCGCTGCCGCTGCGCACCACGCTGCAGACCGGCTTTTTTGGGGGCTTGTTGTACGGCTTGCTGGCCTACAGCGGCTTTGTCTATGCCCCTGCAGCCCATGCCTCGGTGCTGATGCCAGGCAGCCTGCCTTTGTGGACCGCGCTGCTGGCCGTGTTTGTGCTGGGCGAGCGCATCAGCGGCAGCCGGGCCATAGGCTTGCTGTGCATTGTGGCGGGCGACCTGCTGGTGGGCGGTGCCAGTCTCTTGCACGCACTGGATGGCAGCGGCGTCTGGCGTGGCGACCTGCTGTTTGTGGCGGCGGCCTTTATCTGGTCCTGCTACAGCGTGCTGGTGCGCAAGCACGCGTTGCAGGCGGTGCAGGCCACCACGGCCATCACGGTGTTTGGCTTTCTGGTCTATGTGCCGGTCTACCTGCTGCTGGTCTGGCTGGGCCTGTTGCCCGGCCATGTCTTTACCGCGCCGCTGCGCGATGTGCTCCTGCAAATGCTGATGCAGGGCTTGGGCTCGGTGGTGGTCTCGGGTATCAGTTTCAACATGATGATCCGCACCTTTGGCCCGGTGCGCTCCACCATGCTTACCGCCGTGGTGCCGGGGCTCTCAGCCCTGTCGGCGGCGCTGTTCCTGAATGAGCCGCTGCCCTGGAATGTGCTGTGCGGCCTGACCCTGGTCACCGTGGGCATTGTGTTTGGCGTGCGCCAGGCGGGAGTGACAAAGCCATGAAGCTGTTGGCCTTTGATACCAGCACCGATGCCATGTCCATCGCCGTCTCGCGCGATGACGGCGCATGCGCCGGCCTGTGGCAGCAGCAGGGCGCCGGCGGCGCGCAGGCCTCGGCCGGACTGATTGCCGGCGTGCTGGAACTGATGCGCCACAGCGGCATGCAGCTGCGCGAACTCGACGCCATCTGCTTTGGCTGCGGCCCGGGCTCGTTTACCGGCCTGCGCACCGCCTGCGCCGTGGCGCAAGGTCTGGCTTTTGGTGCCGCTGTGCCGGTGCTGCCGGTGAACTCGCTGCTGGCCGTGGCCGAAGAGGCGCGCCACGCGGAACTGGCCGGTCTGCAGAGCTTGCAGCTCAGCGCGTTGCTGGACGCGCGCATGGACGAAATCTATACGGCCCATTTTGCGTACGCACAGGGCCGGTGGACCGAGCTACGGGCGGCCCATTTGTTGCGCCCCGAAGCCGTGACCCTGCCTGACAGTGCGCTGCTGCGCGTGGTGGCGGGCAATGTGTTTGCGGCGTATGGCGCCAGGCTCAGTGGTTTGCCGGCTGCTGCCACTGCAGCTGACGGTGCCAGTGCCAGCGCCGGTGCTGCCGCGGCAGGCGATGCGTGTGGCCTGCCGGTGCCCGCCCAAGCTGCCCTGCGCATCCACGCCCTGCCGCAGGCCACGGCGCTGTTGCGCCTGGCGCCGCAGTTGCTGGCGCGTGGCCTGGCAGTGCCGGCGGCGCAGGCTCTGCCCACCTACATCCGCGACAAAGTGGCCCAGACCACGGCCGAGCGCGCCGCCATCAAGGCCGCGCAGGCAGCACAGCAGGCCTCGGTCTGACACGCCGTGCACCGCAACCCCGTATCACCCACTGCACCCAACCTCCCATGAGCGCCCACTTCGATTCCGACCGCTACAACGCCGAAGCGCACTTCGAACCCTTGTTGGCCGATCGCCTGGACGAGGTCATCCGCGTGGAAAACCGCGCCTATGCGCTGCCCTGGTCGCGCACCAACTTCATGGACGCGCTGCACAGCGGCTACCAGGCCCAGATGCTGGTGGCCGATGGCACGCTGCTGGGCTACTTCGTGGCCATGCAGGGGGTGGACGAGGTGCATCTGCTCAACATCACCGTGGCCCCTGAGTTCCAGGGCCAGGGCTGGTCGCGCGTGCTGCTGGATGCTTTGGCGCTGTGGGCGCGCGGCGCGGGTGTGCAGTGGCTGTGGCTGGAGGTGCGCGTGGGCAATGCGCGCGCCGTGTCCGTCTACGAGGCCCATGGTTATCGGCGTGTCGGCCTGCGCAAGGGCTACTACCCCGCCGGCCTGGGGCAGCGCGAGGACGCGATTGTCATGAGCCTGCGTTTGTGAAGGAACGAGACCGCTATGGCCCTTGAACTCGATACCCGCCAACGCGCCATGCTGCAGGAGATGGGGGTGCAGGTCTGGCTGCCTGAGGCCGGCGTGGTGACTTTGGAAGCAGCGGTTACTGCCCCTGCGGCCCGCATACCCGTTGCGCCTGCAATGCCCCCGCGCAAGCCGCAGCTGGCAGCCGCTGCGGCCCAGTCCACCAACCCGGTGCCTGGCCCTGTTGCTGCACCCAGCACACCTGCAGCAACCGCCGACGCAACTTCCTCTGCCGCTTCACCGGACTGGCGCACGCTGACCGAAACCGTTGCCGCCTGCCAGGCCTGCACCCTGTGCGCCGGGCGCAGCCACACCAGCTTGCTGGCACCCGCGCACGACGGCATCCCCTGCGACTGGATGGTGCTGGGCGACCCGCCCGACGAAGACGAAGACCGCGCCGGTGCGCCGTTTGCCGGCCAGGACGGCGTCTTGTTGACCCAGATGCTGCGCGCCCTGGGCCTGCAGCGTGCCAACCCCCTGCCCAATGCTGGGCGGGCGGGGCAGCAGGCACAGAGTGCACCGGACAGCCCAGCGCAACGGGCCTATGTCAGCAATGTGCTGAAGTGCCGCCCGGCCCACGGTGGCGTCCCGCAGGCTGCAGAGCTGGCCCAGTGCAGCGTCCATTTGCAGCGCGAAATTGCGCTGGTCAAGCCCAAACTCATTCTGTCCATGGGCCGCTTTGCCAACCAGGTGCTGCTGGGCGAGACGCCGGCGCTGGCTGCCCAGCCTCTGGGCAAGCTGCGCGGCACGGTGCACCGCTACCAGGGCATTGCCGTGGTGGTGAGCTACCCGC
Organism: Rhodoferax sp.; assembly: GCA_043758575.1. GTDB lineage: Bacteria > Pseudomonadota > Gammaproteobacteria > Burkholderiales > Burkholderiaceae_C > Allorhodoferax. The sequence goes on along the minus strand of JAYVNF010000321.1, from coordinate 3,682 downwards.
CTAAGCTGCTGATGCGCAACAGCGCCGACAAGGCCAAGGCCTGGGCCGATCTGTGCCTGGCTGCGGCCATTAAACTTGGCACATGACCTTTACTGAACAACTGCGCCAGGCCGAGCGCACCAACGGTTCCTTGCTGTGTGTGGGCCTGGACCCCGAACCCGCCAAACTGCCCGCCGCCCTGCGCGGCGACGTCAGCAAGATGTTTGACTTTTGCGCCGCCATTGTGGATGCCACGGCCGACCTGGTGATTGCCTTCAAGCCGCAGATTGCGTACTTTGCCGCCCAAGGTGCGGAAGCCCAGCTGGAGCGGCTGATGGAGCACATGCGGCGCACCGCGCCCGGCGTGCCCATCATTCTGGATGCCAAGCGCGGCGACATCGGTAGCACCGCCGAGCAGTACGCCAAGGAAGCCTTTGAACGCTATGGCGCCGACTGCGTCACGCTGTCGCCTTTCATGGGCTTTGACTCGGTGCAACCCTATCTGAAGTACCACGGCAAGGGTGCTTTTTTGCTGTGCCGCACCTCCAACCCCGGTGGCGACGATTTGCAGCCGCAGCGTCTGGCCGATGTGGACGGGCAGCCGCGGCTGTACGAACACATAGCCGCATTGGCCCAGGGCCCCTGGAACCTGAACGGCCAGCTCGGTCTGGTGGTGGGTGCCACCTATCCCGCCGAGATCGAGCGCGTGCGCGCGGTCGCCCCTACGGTGCCGCTGCTGATACCCGGCGTGGGCGCGCAGGGCGGTGATGCGGTGGCCACGGTCAAGGCAGGCTACCGTGCGGCCCACGGCGAAACCACGGCACCCATCGTGGTCAACTCGTCGCGTGCCGTGATCTATGCCTCCAGCGGAGCTGATTTTGCCCAGGCCGCACGTGCGGCCGCCATCGCCACGCGCGACCAGCTGCGCGCCGCACAGGCCGCGTAGGGACCAGGATGAAATCCATGATTGATCTGTACACCGCCGCCACCCCCAACGGCCACAAGGTCTCGATTGCCCTGGAAGAGCTGGCGCTGCCCTACACGCTCAAGGTGCTGGACCTCTCCAGCAACGCACAGAAGCAGCCGGACTTTCTGGCCATCAACCCGAACGGCCGTATCCCGGCCATCGTCGACCACGCGGCCGATGGTTTCGCGGTCTTCGAGTCCGGCGCCATCCTGATCTACCTGGCCGAAAAGACCGGCCAATTGATGGCAGCGGACGTGAAGGGCCGCTCGCGCGTGCTGCAGTGGCTGATGTTCCAGATGGGCGGCATCGGTCCCATGATGGGCCAGGCCAATGTGTTTTACCGCTACTTCCCGGAAAAAATCCAGCCCGCCATAGACCGCTACCAGGGCGAGAGCCGGCGGCTTTTCAAGGTGCTGGACGGCCATCTGCAAGACCACGAATTTTTGGCCGGCGACTACTCGATTGCCGACATTGCCAACTGGGCCTGGGTGCGCACGCACAGCTGGTCTGGCGTGGCGGTGGATGACCTGCCGCATCTGCAACGCTGGATCAGTGCGATCCGCCAGCGCCCGGCGGTGCAGCGCGGCATTCTGGCGCCGCCGTCGGCGCGCGACCTGAACCAGGAGAACAGCGAGGCCGTGCGCCAGTTCACAGAAGGCGCACGCAAGATGGTGGAAATGGGGCAGAGCAAATCATGAAACTGTTAAGTGCCAAGCGTGCCCCCAATCCGCGCCGCGTGCTGATGTTCCTGGCCGAGAAAGGCATCACGGGCATCGAAGTGCTGGACATTGACCTGAATGCCGGCGCCCACAAAACGCGGGAGTTCCTGGCCAAAAGCCCGCTGGCCAAGGTGCCGGCGTTGGAGCTGGACGATGGCCGCGTGCTAACCGAAACGCGCGCCATCTGCACCTACCTGGAAGGCTTGTACCCCGCGCCCAACCTGATGGGCGTGGATGCTGTCGAGCGCGCCTTCATCGAGATGGCCGACCGGCGCGTGGAGCTGACACTGCTGCTGCAGATTGCCAACGCCATACGCCACACCCATCCCGGCCTGGCCACTTTGGAGCAGCCGCAGTTTGCCGACTTCGGCAACTCGCAGGCGCAAAAAGTTCTGGAGACGGCGCAGGTGTTTGACCAGCTGCTGCAGCAGCAGGAATGGATGGCGGGCGCGCGCTTCAGCATTGCCGACATCACCGCCTTCTGCGCCCTTGAGTTCGCCCGTGGCCTGATGAAATTCACGCCGGCACGTGCCGGTTTGCCGGCGCTGCAGGCCTGGCGCGACAAGGTGGCCGCGCGGCCCAGCGCGCAAGCGGTTTAAGGCCAGGGGCCGTTACCCGCCCCTCTGGATTTGGTAAGCAATTGCAACGTTGGCCCTGCGCCCCGGCCATCTGCCCGTAAGCTGCACCCCCGGGCCAGCCCAGTCGGCAGGCCTTCTTCACCAGGGAATATGCCGTGCAGAATGCAATGGGTGTCATGGACGCTCCCGCCCCTACCGAGGCACATGCTGCGCCACACGGTCTGGCCCTGGCGGCGCTGGCCTCCACCGCGCTCGCAGCCTGTGGTGGAGGCGGCGGCGGATCGGCTGATGCGGCCCCTGCGCTCCCCGCGCCGGTGATTGCCGGCACCAGCATCACGCTCAGCACCAGCGGCTACACCCAGCTGGCTTCGGTCACCGATGCGCAGGCCAGCCGCTTTCTCTTGCAAGCCCAGTTTTCTGCGTCGGACGCCGAGATTGCCTCGGTGCGTGCCCTGGGCTATGCGCACTGGCTGGAGACCCAGCTGGCCCAGCCCTCCGGCATGCTGGGCTGGGACTGGCTCAATGCCCAGGGCTATGGCGATGTGAACAGCAGCAGCAACTTCTACGACAGCACCAGCCCCGGTGACTACATGGCCTGGAGTCAGCTCATGGCCGCGCCGGATGCGCCGCGCAAGCGCCTGGCACTGGCCCTGTCCGAGATCTTTGTGGTCTCGCTCACTGGCCTGAGCTTCAACTGGCGCAGCCATGCCGCAGCCCACTACTGGGACACGCTCAACACCCACGCCTTTGGCAACTACCGCGATCTGCTGGGCGCCATCACATTGAATGTGGCGATGGGCTACTACCTCAACACCAAGGGCAATAAAAAAGCATCTGGCGGCAGCCAGCCCGACGAGAACTATGCGCGCGAGGTGATGCAGCTCTTCACCATAGGCCTGGTCGAGCTGAACCAGAACGGCACCCCCAAGCTCGACGGCAGTGGCAACAAGATAGACACCTATGCGGCCAGCGATGTCAGCAACCTGGCGCAGGTGCTCACCGGCTACGACCTGGACATGACAGGCAACGTCAACAGCGTGATTGCGCAAACCGGCGGCGGCACGCGCACCATTCCCAGCACCGGCTTTGCGCGCCTGCCCCTGGTGCAGGTGGGCAACAACCACTCGCCGCAGGCCGCTACCTTTTTGGGCATCACCATCGCCGCAGTGAGCGCACCCAACAGCAGCACGGCGGCCGATGGACTGAAGACCGCGCTGGACCGTCTCTTCAACCACAGCAACACCGCCCCTTTCATTTGCAAACAGCTGATCCAGCGCCTGGTTACCAGCAACCCCAGCCCGGCCTATGTGCAGCGCGTGGCCAATGTGTTTGACAACAACGGCGCCGGTGTGCGCGGCAGCCTGGCCCATGTGTATGCCGCCATCCTGCTCGATGACGAGGCGCGCGGCCCCGCCGGTCTTGCGGACCTGCAATTTGGC
>JAYVNF010000320.1:0-4138 GCA_043758575.1 Rhodoferax sp. | reverse complement strand
CCACCGCATGCCGCGCCTGCCCATGGACAACCGGGTCCGCTTGCTGGCCAAGGAGCTCAAACTCGATGCCCACCAGCAGACCGAGGTCACCAAGGTGCTGCAGGCGCAGCGCGCCGAAGTCGCCAAGGTCTGGAGCGACCCCCTGGTGTCATCGGCCCTGCGCATAGCCGCCACCCAAGCGATTGGCGACAAGACGGCCGAGCGGATTCGCGCGTTGTTGAACGAAGAACAGCGCAGCCAATACATCAAGCCGCGCCAGCACGAGGCGCCGGTCGGTGCGCCCGGTGGCGATGTCCAGAAGTGGATACAGAACGCCCAGGACCTGGAGCCGCCCCAACTGGCGGCAGCAAAAGGGAAATGAGATGCGCATGAAACTTCCATGGCCGGCTCAGGCCAACCGGGCGGCAAGGGCACTCGCCACCCTGCTGGCAGCATCGGCCTGGGTGACGGCGCAGGCGGCGACGCTGCCCGCCAGCGAACCTGGGGCCGTGGCACCGTCCAGCGCTGCCGCCGCGCCGCAGCGCGCCACGCACTACCCGCAGCAACGCCTCACCGACAAGGCGCGCATGTACTACGTCGGTGCCTGGGGTGTGGACAAGATGAAGGCCAGCTACACCTCCTCGGGCAACCTGATCCGTTTTAGCTACCGGGTCTCGGACGCCGAACTCGCCAAGCCTCTGGGCAGCAAGGACAGCCAGCCGGTGCTGGTGGGCCTGCGCAGCCATGTGGTGCTGCAGGTGCCGGTGATGGACAAGGTCGGGCCGCTGCGCCAGGCCACCCTGCCGCGGGCCGGCCAGGAGTACTGGATGATGTTTTCGAACAAGGGCAATCTGGTGAGGCCGGGTGACCGGGTCAACGTGATCATTGGCCAGTTCCATGCCGATGGACTGGTGGTGGAGTGAGTGCGACAAACCAACCGCAAGGAGATGGGGCGATGAAACCAAGCAAGCGAACCCTGGTGTTTTGGGCCACGGCACTGGTGGCCGGTGCCGTGTCGGCAGCCGATCTGAGCGCGACCCAGATCGTCGAGCGCAACGTGGCTGCGCGCGGTGGCCTGGCCGCCTGGCGTGCGGTGCAGGCCATTACCTTTGCCGGGGACATGGATGCCGGGGGCAAGAAGGAGATGAAGCTGCCCTATGTCTTCACCCTGGCGCGCCCCCACAAGAGCCGCCTGGAACTGCGCTTTGAAGACCAGACCGCTTTGCAGACCTTTGATGGCGTCCAGGGCTGGAAGTACCGCCCTTTCCTGGGCCGCAAGGAAGCCGATCCGCTTAGCCCGGCCGAAGTCCAATCGGCGGTAGCGGCCGACGAGCTCGATGGCCCGCTGGTGGACCATGTGCGCAAGGGCATCAAGGTCGAGCTGCTGGGGCGCGAGGCGGTGGAGGGCAAGAGCACCTACAAGCTCAGGCTCACCCAAAAGGGCGGCGCGACGCGCCAGCTGTGGGTCGATGCCGCCAGCTTCCTGGAAGTGAAAATTGAGGGCGAGCCGCGCAAGCTTGACAGCCGCTTGCACGCGGTGGCGGTGTACTACCGCGACTTCAAGAGCGAGGCCGGCCTGGTCCTGCCGCACACGCTGGAGACGGTGGTGGAGGGCGTCAAGGGCAGCCACCAGATGAGCATCCGCACGGTGACCAAAAATCCGCCGATCAGCGATAGCCTGTTTGCCAAGCCGCAGCTGGCCTTTGCCGCGGATGCGGTGCAGTAAGCGGCGCCAGCAAGGCCATGTGGTTCAAATCCCTTGCCGCCGCTGTGCTGGCCGCCTGTGCGGCCTGTGCCGGCGTAGACGTGTGGGCGCAGGCTGCGCCCGATCCGACGGTGGCCGAACTGGTGGCCAAAAATGCCAGCGCGCGCGGTGGCGTGGAGGCCTGGCGACAGCTGCAAACCATGGTCTGGACTGGCTATGTGGAAAGCAGTGCGCAGCCCGGCGTCAAACTGCCTTTCATGCTGGAGCAGCAGCGCCCGCAGAAGACCCGCTTTGAGCTCATGGCCGAGGGCCAGAAGTCGGTGCGGGTTTTCAGCGACAGCGATGGCTGGAAAATGCGCGCCAGCAGCGGCGGCAAACCCGAGCTGCAGGCCTACAGCGCCGACGAGCTGAAGTTCGCCCAGGGCGCGCAGGTGATAGACGGGCCGCTGATGGACTTTGCCGCCCGGGGCAGCAGCATGGCACTGATCGGACGCGATGAGCTGGACGGCCACAAGGCCTATGTGCTGGAGGCCAAAACGCCCGAGGGCGAGGCGCACCGGGTCTGGCTCGATGCCCAGACCTTTCTGGAGCTGCGCCTGGACCGCAGCTTTCATAACAGCGTGGGCCGACAGGTGCTCAGCAGCCTGCTGTACCGCGACTACCGGCCCTTCGAGGGCCTGCAAATTGCGGTGGTGGTGGAGACCGGAACGCCTTCCGATAAAGCGGGCGAGAAGGCCTTCAACCGCCTGGTCATCGAGCGCGTGGCCCTGAATCCGCCGCTGGACGCCAACACCTTCGCCAAGCCGGCGCTGCCGGCCAGCCGGCATTCCGGTGGCGTGGTGGTGGACACACGCGCTGCAGCCACGTCGGCGCCGGGCAAAGCGCCCCGGCCCGCCAGCATGCAATGAGGTACGCGCCAGCGCACCGGGGCACGCCCCGGCCTGTGCTGCGCCCGCGCGCGCCGTGGGGCTGGGCCTTGGCATGGCTGGCGCTGGCGCTGTGGGCACTGCCCACTGGGCTGCAGGCTGCCGATGCAGGTTCCGCCGATATCGGCCTTGTCGATAGCCGCGCCGCCGACATCGGCGCCGCCATCTACCTGCAGGGCATCACTGGCAACGGCCAGCCGCTGCGCTCCCACCGCGAGGGTGCCGCGCCGCTGGAAGGGGCCCAGGCGGCCTGCGTCAACTGCCACCGGCGCAGCGGCTTTGGTGGCCAAGAGGGGCGCAACAGCATTCCACCGATTACGGCGCGCTACCTGTTTCGCGCGCGTGCGGACGACGCCGACCGCGACATCCCCTATGTGCCGGGCATGCGCACCGACCGCGAACCCTACGACGCAGCGCTGCTGGCGCGCGCTATTCGCGAAGGGCAGGACGCGCAGGAGCGGCCGCTGAACTACCTGATGCCGCAGTTCGACCTGGGCGATGCCGACATGGCCGCCCTCATCGCCTACCTGCACCGCATGGACAAGCGCCATGTGCCCGGGGTGGGGGCCGGTGTGCTGCACTTTGCCACCATCATCACACCCGACACCGATCCGGCCCGGCGCCAAGCCATGCTGACGGTGATGCGGCAGTTTTTTGCCGACCGCAATGCGCGCCAACTGCCGGCCGTGCCGCGCATGCTGACCTCCGGCCACACCGCTTACAGCAAGTCCATGTTCCGCATGCATCCGCAATGGGAGCTGCATGTGTGGGAGCTCAGTGGGCCCGCATCGGGCTGGCAGCAGCAGCTGGACAAGCACCTGGCACGCGAGCCGGTGCTGGCGGTGCTCTCCGGTCTGGGCGGCAGCAACTGGGCGCCGGTGCAGGCGTTTTGCGAGGCCGCTGCCGTGCCCTGTCTGTTTCCCAATGTGGAGCTGCCGGTGGAGCAAAGCGATGGCAATTACGCTCTGTATTTTTCCAAGGGCGTGCTGCTGGAGGCCGAGCTGATGGCCGCTGAGGTGCTGGCGCAGCAGCCCCGCCCCAGCAGTGTGCTGCAGGTCTGGCGCGGCGGGGATGTGGGCGAGGCCGCGGCCCGCGCCGCTGCCACACTGCTGCAGGCCCAGGGCGTTGCGGTGCACAGCCTGGTGCTGGACGCGCAGGCCGGGCCCGATGCCCTGCGCGCGCAGCTGCCGCAGGCCCTGGCCCACAGTGCGGCAGCCCCGGCGCTGCTGCTGTGGCTGCGCCCGCCCGACCTGGCCAGCCTGCCCTCCCTGTCGGCGCTGTTGGTGTTGTCGCCAGCGCAGCAGCAACCGTCACCCCAAGCGAGCCCGGCCATCTACCTGTCGGGCCTGATGGGCGGCCTGGAAAACAGCCCCCTGCCGGCGGACTGGCGCAGCCGCAGCCACATGGCCTATCCCTTTGACCTGCCCGAGGCCAGGCGCGTGCGGGTGGACTTCGCCCGGGGCTGGTTTTACCTGCGCAAGATTGCCGTGGTGGACCTGCAGATGCAGGCCGACACCTACCTGGCCTG
>JAYVNF010000319.1:0-4145 GCA_043758575.1 Rhodoferax sp. | reverse complement strand
AGACACCTTAAACTTCTGGTTTAAACAAGATCAAGACACCAGTAATAAGTTCACGACTTCACTGTCCTTCAGGCTCATACTTGGATTGGAAAATACTGAATTGCCATGAAATATGTTTCCTGGATTGCAGCGGCCGCTCTGGCCGCAGGGTGTACCCTTCTGGCCCATGCGCAAATGATAGGCGGCCTCACGGTCAGCCCGGCGATTGCCAAAGCCGGTGAACCGGTGACGGTCTCCGCCAATGTGGACGTGCTAAGTGGCAACTACTGCGGCTTCATCGTGTTCTATGGCGATGGCAAAAGTGTGGACGGCTACAGCGATGCCAAAAAGCCCACGCCTTTCGTTACCACCCACGTCTACGACAAACCCGGCACCTACACCCTGAGCATGGGCGGGCGCAGTGTGGAGTCCCACCCCAATTGCGGTGGTGGCGACAAAATGGCCACGCTCACGGTCACCGGCATGGCTGTTGCCAAGTCTGCGGCGCCAATGGCCCCGGGCGCGCCCTCGGCTGCCACGGTGTGCAAGGCGCCCTGGAAATTGGTCGCCAAGTCCTTCAACGCCAAGACCGGGGCCTATGCCTGTTCGGCCAAGTCCGGCAGCGCGCTGCCCGAACCCAAGCCGGTGTGCCCAGGGGACCTGACCTACTCCGAAAACGCCAAAAAAGGCCAGTACGCCTGCAAACCCTGAGCCGCTATGTCGACCTGGCAGTAGCTCCGGGTCGGCACCGCCCGAACAGGCCCTCCCATACCCTAAGGAACGCGCGATGCCCACAGCAGAATGGGTGCAGCAATTCAATGCGGCGGCGGCCCTGCATGTGCAGGGCCAGCATGCAGAGGCACGCAGCCGTTACCTGAAACTGGTGGTGGAGCAGCCACCCAACCCAGCACTGATCACTCTGCTGGGCCTGCTGGAAAAAGAGCTGGGCCAGCCGCAGCTGGCAGCGCACTGGCTGGAGCTGGCCTTCAAGCTCGAAGCCAATTTTGACAACGCCATGCACATGGTCGACCTGGAATTGCAGCAGCCCGACAAAACGCTGGCCAGGACCTGGCTGGGCACAGCCGAGGCGCTCAAACCCGACACGCTGGAGGCCGATTTCAAATGGGGCCTGGCCTGCAAGCAGGCCGGTGAGCCGGAGAAAGCCCTGGCCGCGCTGGAGCGGGTGCTGCAGCGCGAGCCGCAGCATGTCCAGGCCGGCGTGCAGCGGGCCCATGTGCTGCTTGGCCTGGGCCAGGCGCAAGCCGCACTGGACGGCTTTGAGCGCTACCTGCAGCTGCGCCCGGACGACACCTCGGCCCTATACAGCCGGGGCATGGCCTTGCACAGCCTGCAGCGGTTTGCAGACAGTGCGGCGTCCTTTCGACAGGCCACGCAGTTGGATCCGAACTTCCATTCGGCCTATTGCAACCTGGCCAATGCACTGAGCCGTCTGGGCCAGCACGAGGCGGCGTTGGCCGCCCATGAGGCCAGCTTGCGCCTCGCGCCCGGCGATACCAACTACCTCTACAACAAGGGTGTGGTGCTGCATGATCTCGGGCGCTTTGATGAGGCGGCGGCCACTTTTTCGCAGGCCCTGATGCTGCGCCCCGACTTCACCGAAGCGGCCTACAACCGCGGCAACGCCTTGCGCGAGGCGCTGCGCCTGCCCGAGGCCATTGCCAGCTTCGAAATCGCGTTGGCCCGGCAACCGGACAACGCCAACTTCCATTGGTCCAAATCGTTGGCGGCCTTGCTGCACGGGGACTACACCAGCGGCTGGCACCACTTCGAGCGGCGCTGGACACGCGACGGCGGTGAAACGCCACGCCAGTTCAATGTGCCGCAATGGACCGGCAAGCAATCCATAGCGGGCAAGACCCTGCTGATCCACGGTGAGCAGGGCCTGGGCGACATCTTCCAGTTTTCCCGCTATGTGCTGGACGTGATTGCGCTGGGCGGAAAAGTGGTTTTTGGCATGCCGCCGGTGGTGCATGGCCTGCTGCAAAGCATGCACCCGGCCATCAAGACCATACAAAGCCATGCCGAGCACCCGGACTTTGATTTTTATGTCCCGGTGATGAGCCTGCCCTATGCGTTTTCCACCACCCTGCAAAGCGTGCCCGCGCCGTGCCTGTATTTTTTTGCCGAGGCAGGGCTGGTGCAGCAATGGCAGCAGCAGTTGGGGTCGCACAACCGTGTGCAGGGCCAGGCCGCGACCAAACCGCGTGTGGGCCTGGTGTGGTTCGGCAACCCCAAGCACCTGCATGACCACCGCCGCAGCATCGCTTTGGAGGCGCTGCAGCCGCTGCTGCAGATGCCACTGGAATGGCACAGCCTGCAGCAACACCTGCGCCCGCAGGACGCGGCCATGCCGCAGCTGCAATGGCATGGCCCGGAACTGAACGACTTCGCGCAAACCGCCGCCCTGATTGCCAACCTGGACCTGGTGGTCACCGTGGACACCTCCGCGGCCCATCTGGCCGGTGCCCTGGGCAAACCGGTGTGGATACTGGTCCATGCAGTGCCCGACTACCGCTGGCTGCTGGGGCGCGACGACAGCCCCTGGTACCCCACGGCCCGGCTGTTTCGGCAAAGCCGGCGCGACTCCTGGAGTGAGGTGGTGGAGAACCTGTGCGCGGCCTTGGTCACGCATTTCGGCTTGAACAGGGAGTCTGTCAGCGCTTAGTGGCGATAAGTGGCAGTGCCAGTTGGCAGCGCAGCGGTGGCAGCGTGCGCTGCCCTCAGACCAGCAAAGCGCCGTCGCAAAAGGCGCGCAGCTCGCCTGGTTGCATCGCCACCCAGTCTTCGTTGGTGGTGAGCGGCTCGGTCACCACAATCACCAGGCGGTCTTCCGGGCCGTTGAAGTCGGACAGGTCCATGCTCACGTCCTCGTCCTTGAGCTGCACCGCGCTGAACGGGTGTTGGCGCAACACGTAATGCAGCTTGGTGGTGGCGTGCGCCCACAGTGCCTGGCCGTTGCTGAGCAGGAAGTTGAAGGTGCCGTGCCTGGCAATGCGGGGTGTCAGCTCGGCCAGGGTGTGGGTCAGTTCTTCCACTGAGGGCACATTGGCGTGCGACTTGTTGAGTTCTTGCATTAGCCAGCAAAAGGCCAGCTCGCTGTCGGTGCTGCCCACGGGTTTGTAGGCGCCATGCAGCGGCGGGTTGAAGTCCTTGAGGTCGCCGTTATGGGCGAAAAACCAGTAGCGGCCCCACAGCTCACGCACAAAGGGGTGGCAGTTTTCCAGCGTCACCGCGCCCACCGTGGCCTTGCGCACATGGGCCACGACGTTGTGGCTTTTGATCGGGTAGCTGCGCAGCATCTGCGCAATCGGCGAGGTGGCAGCACTCTCTTTGTCGACAAAGTGACGGGCCGCACGGCCGGGGGTCTGGCCATCGCTCTCGAAGAAGGCAATGCCCCAGCCATCAGAGTGGTGGTCGGTGCAGCCGCCGCGTTGCGAAAACCCGGTGAAGCTCAGGGTCAGGCTGGCGGGCAGCCGACTGTTCATACCTAGCAATTGGCACATTGGGTCAGTGTACCCGTGCCAGCGGCGGGTTTTATGAAGTGCGGGTTAACTTCGTGGTTCGGTCCAGAGCTTGCCGCCGGTGGCCCAGTTCTCGCGCTTCACATCGGTGATCAGGATGTCCACCGCCTCGGGCGAACCGCCCAGTACTTCGACGGTGACGCGGGTGATCTCTTGCACCAGCTTGCGCTTTTGTTCAATGGTGCGGCCTTCAAGCATTTCGATGTGGTAGGTGGGCATGGTTTTACTCGGCAGTTAGACTGCTGGCATTGTATGGATGGACTGTCTCTTTTGCCGCTGCTAAATTTGAATATGCATAGACCCGCCGCGCCGCTTGCGCCAAGCCTTTGGCCTGAACCGCATGCGCACAGCTTGTGGCCAGCGGGGCGCACTGGCTGGCTGCTGGCGCTGGTGTTTGTGTTGCATGCGGTCTTTGGGGCCAGCTTGGGCCTGTCGGTGGACGAGGCCCATTACGCACTGTATGCGGCGCATCCCGCCCTGAGTTATTTTGACCACCCGCCGCTGGTGGGCTGGCTGCAGTGGCCCTTGGTGGCCTTGCATGCACCCACGGCCGTCTTGCGCTTGCTGCCCGGCCTTTTGTGGTTGGGCACCATGCTGCTGGTATACCAGTTGGCGCTGCGGATC
>JAYVNF010000318.1:0-4201 GCA_043758575.1 Rhodoferax sp. | reverse complement strand
TGCAGGGACGGCATGTCGCGCTGGCGGATCTCGCTGTTGCCCGCAGGCGCGGTCAGAGCCAGGTCATGTAGGGCCAGGCGCGGGGCCTGCAGTTTGACCTCGCCGCCATTCCAGCGCGCGCCCAGCTCGCCCTCAAGCATGCCGCCTGCGCGGGGCACCAGGTAGCGGGCCAGGTAGGGCGCGGCCAGGGCCAGATCCACATCCGACAGCTGGGCCGTCGCCGTGCCAGCCTGGTCTGTGCCGTCGCCCTTGATGGAGATCCGGGCCGGCTTGCGCGCCTTTGCCAGCACACTGGCCGAGGCTTCAAAGGTGGCGGGCTTTACAAACGGCCAGTGCACATCGTGCAGCTCTATGCGGGCATCGGCCAGCGCCAGTTGCGCCACTGGCGCCACACTGGCGTCGTGCAAGTGCAACTGCCCATCCTGCAAAGTAAAGTGCGCCACGCCCAGTTGCCAGGCGCCGGCCTTGGCATCCGCCGGCGCGGCCGCACTTGCCGGATCTGCGGCAGCCTTGGCATTTTCTGCTGTGGCCGCTGCCCCCTTGGACGCCACCGGGCCCGCCGCGCCCGGGATATTCCAGCCCCCGGCCGCATTGCGCCGGAGTTGCAGCTGGGGTGCATCCACCGTCAGTGCGGCCAGCGACAGCACCTGCTCCAACGGGCGCAGCTCGCTCACCACCGCCTGCACCGCTTTGGCCGAGAACAGCGCAGCGCCGGCCCGGTCATCGACCTGGATGCCCGAGACCTTGATGTCACCGGAGAGCACCAGCTTGCGTTCAGGCGCCTTCACAAAATCCAGCTTGAGCGAGCTGTCCAGCACTGCGGCCTTTAGGCGCACCGGCAGGCTGGCCGGCAGGTAGGGCAGATAGGGTGCCAGGTCCAGGTGCGTGACCTGCAGGCTGGCGTCGCCCCGGGCGTCGGGTGCAAACGGTGTGGCCTGGGCGCCGGAATCAAAGGCGCTGCCATTGAGCTCGAAGGCCAGATGCGGCTGCACCGTGACCTCGCGCTGCGAATCAAAGCTGCTGACAAAGGGCAGACTCAGGTTGAGCTTGCGCAGGGCATGCACCCGCTCGGCGCCGCCTACGTGGTCGGTAAAGTCGACCGTGCCCTCGTTCAGGCGCAAGTTGTAAAGTGCAAAGCGCGGTGGCGCGGCGGTCGGTTCTCGGGGTGCGCTTTGCAAACGCTGCAGCACATCGTCAATGTCGTAATGCCCGTCACCCGCATGCGCCAGGGTCAGATGGGGTTGGTCTACGGTGATGGCATCCACCACCGGCGCCAGCCGAAACAGGGACTGAATTTCCGCATCCAGGTACACCCGTGCAATGCCCAGCTGGGTGGCTTTGCCATCGGCCGTGGCCACCTTGATATCGGAGAGCGTGAGCTCCAGCGTCCAGGGCTTGAAGTCCACCGCGCCAATGGTCAGCGTGCGTCCGAGTGCCGCCGATGCGCGCGTCTCCAGCTGGCTTTTGAGCACGGGCGGGACGGCCAACCAGGCCAACGCCCACACCCCCAACCATACAACTGCGACCCAGAGCAGGCGGCGTATCCAGACGTGTTTGAGCATGCGGGTGAACTCCATGGCGTATTATCCATGCGAGCACCGCCTGCCTGCACACCTTCAGCCGCACGACACAGCGCACGCTGCGCCACTCATCTGGCACAGGCACTAAAATAGCGTCTGTGCGTCCTCCCCGCGGCAGATCGCCCCGGCCCGCACGCAGCGCCCCGACTTCCCGCCCGGCCCCCACTATTCCTCCAACCCACCGCCTGAGCCGGACGCATGAACGACCACTACACCGCCCTCGGCCTGGCCAGCGACGCCACGCTGGCCGACATCAAGAAGGCCTTTCGCCAAAAGGCCGCACTCTACCACCCGGACCGCAACAACGCGGCCGATGCGGCAGCGCGCTTTCGCGCGGTGCAGGAGGCCTATGAGGTGCTGTCCGACGATGCCAAACGCCAAGCCTATGACGACAACCGCAAACGCAACCTGCTGGACGACCCGGCCGAGACTGCGCGCGGTATTTGGCAAGCCTACTTTGACCCCCTGCGTTCTGCGCTAACCCGATAAATACACAGCACCCCCATGAGCATTTCCACTTTTTTCCTTGAACTGCGCGCCTCCTACCAGGCCGAACTGGACGACCTGACTTCGGACTCGGAGGGCAAGGATGTACTGAAGAAACGCCTGGCCGAAAAGCGCAAGGAGCTGGGCTTTTTGCTGCAGATGATGGAAATCAGTCCCGAGATGGTGGCCGTCGTCCTGCACCATGCCTTTCGCTTCACCCGCCCCGCCGTGATGGACCATGTGCTGGCACAGGACGCCGACGATCTGCCGGAGTGGGACAGCATCAGTGCCGACATCGAGATTGCCCCCTGGGCCCGTGACACGGTGCAAACCATTTTGAAAGAGCCCATGGGCGCCTGGTTCATGACCATCGCCTCGGCGCTGGAATACATGCACCACAAGCCGCTGACGGCCGCCGAGCGGGCGCAACTGGCCAGCGCCGAGGACGAGGAAGAAGACCAGGATGAGGTGCGCAACGAGCGCCATGACGACACCCATACCGAAGACCATGAGGAAGACGAAGCCGAGGCCCGTGCCCGCGAAGACGCCGGCAACGACTGGATGGTGGAGCAAGGCTTCGACAGAAAGGACTAAAAAATGAACGCACTAGCCCTGATTGCCAAGACCCAAAGCCTGATTGCCGCCGGCGACATTGTGGCCGCCGAAGCGGCCCTGGTGGAGCTGGCCGACACCGAGGGCGACCACGCGCTGATGGTCGTGCTGGAGCAGCTGCCGCCCAAGAACATCCTGGCCGTGATCCGCGAGTACGACAACTCCAAGGAATCGGTCATCAACCTGCTGGTCACACCGCAGATGTTTGCCCGCGCCGTGGTCATTGAGAAGCAGTACAAGGACCTCAGCCGCACCCATTTGCGCGGCATGATGAATTCGGTCATCTTCCGCGAAGACGCCGACCCGGTGGAGTTCCTGAGCGCCATTGGCGACCTGGAAGGCGGCTCGGAAGCGCTGGCCGACTACTTCACCGAAAAGTGGAGCCGCATCGAGGCCTTCGCCCGCAGCGGCACTTTTGACGCGGTGGAAGACGATGGCGAAATCCTGTCCGAAACCGCCCTCTTGGCCAGCGCCTATGTGAAGCCGCGCGTGGAAGAAGACGAGGTGGCCGACCAGGACTGGATGCAGCTGGCCTGGCTGTTGCGCCACGAATGCCCCGACCTGTTCATTGAAATGCTGCTGGTGCTGCGCGCCAAGGCCCGCGCCCATGACCTTGGCCTGGGCGAAGAGGAAGACGGCGAAGAGGACGACGACCGCGTGGAGACCAGCGACACCGACCGCGGCAAGGCCACACCCGCCGCGCTGGATGCGCTGGACGCCGACGAAGAGTCCGCCATTTAGGTCTGCCCGCCATGTCGGACAGCACCTCCAGCCTCGCCGCCCCGGCAGCATCTGCTGCATCCGCCGCCGCGCCCCAAACGGTGGCGCTGTTCGATGCCCGCCCCTTCTTCGAAAAAACCCTGGCCTATGGCCTGCAGCACGGCCTGATCGATGCCGCCAAGCTTGACGCGATTGCCACCGAAGCCCCCAAGGGCATGGTGCAGATTGCGCGCTACTTTGGCAGCGAGTTCCTGCGCCCGGAGCTGGAACGCGCGCGCGATCGCATCGTCAACCTGGTCAGCCTGAACCTGGAACACAACAGTGGTGGCGATTTGCACCGCGCCGCCGAGGCGCTGCGTGACCACACCCTGCTGTCGCGCTCCAAGGGCGCCTCCGACATGCTCAAGGCCCTGATTGCCATGCCGCAAAGCAGCCACTTCGGCATGAACGAGCAAGGCGGTTTTCGCGACGACCATATTCCGCAGCTGGCCAAGTGGTCGCTGCGCAGCCTGGCCGACTACCAGGCCGAACTGGCCAAGCGCAGCCAGGTGGCGCAGGTCATTGACGCAGCCCTGTGGCTGGCCGACGCGCTGGGCATAGACGCAGACGATCTGGAAGACGCCGGGCGCGACGCCGAGGCCGTGATCCGCACAGCGCTCCTGGTGCTGGCCACCAAACAGACCCAGCTACCCGACTGGGTGATGTTCCAGAAAACCATTGCCGGCCTGCGCAAAAAGGCCGCTGCCAACATCACCATCACCATCCCCCTGCCGCGCGACTTGCCGGCGGAATTCAAAAGCGTG
>JAYVNF010000317.1:0-4207 GCA_043758575.1 Rhodoferax sp. | reverse complement strand
CGCGCTACCGGGTCAAGCTCGATACGCGTACGGCCAGCGGCCTGGACAAATGCATTGTGGTGACAGCGCCTGGCCTGCGTGCCGTGATGGCGCAGAACTATCCGGCATGCCAAGCGGCACTGGCCATTGTCACGCCCGGCGTGCTGGCGGTGCCGGGCCGCTGCAGCCCTGCCGACCAGGCCGCAGCGCGGCTGCAACTGGGCTTGCCGGCTTCAGGCCAAGGCATTCTGTTCATTGGCAATGACTACCGCAAAAAAGGCCTGCCGGCGCTGCTGCAGGCACTGCAGCAACTGCCGCAGCCGACCTGGCTGGCGGTGGTGGGCAATTCCGCGCACATCACCGAATTCCAGCCCCTGGTGCGGGACCTGGGCCTGCAGGACCGGGTGCATTTTCTGGGTGCGCTGCGCGATGTGACCCCGGCCTACCGCGCCGCCGATTGCCTGGCCCATCCCACGTTGGAAGACACTTTCGGTATGGTGGTGCTGGAGGCCATGGCGCATGGCCTGCCGGTGGTGGTCAGCAGTGCGGCGTATTGCGGCATCGCCGATTTTCTGCAGCATGGGGAAAACGCCGTGCTGCTGGAAGATCCCCATGATGCACCGGCTCTGGCCAACGCCATCGCTGCAGTGCTGGCCGCCACGCCGTGGGCGCAGCAGCTTGCGGTATCGGCCCAGGCTTTCGCAGAAAACCATCTGTGGTCGGCTCAGGCGCGTGCGCAGGAAGCTATTTACGAGCGCGTGGCCGCAGCAAGGTAATGGGCAGCCCTCAAGCCGCTGACGGCAGGAACTCGCTTCCGCTTTGCTGGCCCAGGTTGTAGAGGCGGGCGTAGGCCCCGTTCAGAGCCAGCAGCTCTTGGTGGCTGCCCACCTCCTTGATGCGCCCAGCGTCCATCACCACGATGCGGTTGGCATGCTGAATGGTGGAGAGCCGGTGCGCAATGACCAGCGTGGTGCGGTTGTGCATCAGCACCTGCAGGGCGTCCTGGATGGCACGCTCGGACTCGGTGTCCAGTGCCGAGGTGGCCTCGTCCAGAATCAAAATCGGTGCGTTCTTGTAGAGCGCGCGGGCCACGGCCAGGCGTTGGCGCTGCCCGCCCGAAAGCTGCAGGGCGTTGTGCCCGACCACCGTATCCATGTCTTGCGCCATGCTGCTGACAAAGGCGCTCAAGTTCGCTGTGGCCAGGCACTGTGCCACCCGCTCGCGCTCTACTGGCAGGCCCAGCGCCACGTTGGCGGCAATGCTGGCGTTGAGCATCACCACGTTCTGGCTGACAAATGCAAACTGCTCGCGCAAGGCGTGCAAGGACCATTCGCGGATATCGTGGCCATCCAGCAGCAAGGCGCCGGAATCAATATCGACAAAGCGCGGCAGCAAATTGGCCAGCGTGGTCTTGCCCGAACCGGAGGCGCCTACCAGGGCCACGGTCTCGCCGGGTTGCACCAACAAACTGACATCGTGCAAGGCATAGCCGCTGCTGCCGGCATAGCGCACCGAGATGTGTTGCAACTCGATGGCGCCGTTGGCCACGGCCTTCTCAAAGCTGCCACCGCTTTCGCTGCGCGTGTCGTCAATCAGCGCCTGGCCCCGCTCCAGCGCAGCCAGGCCGCGCGTGATCGGGCTGGAAACTTCGGAGAGCTGGCGAATCGGCGCCACGATCATCAGCATGGCGGTGACAAAGGCCACAAAGCCGCCCACCGAGGTGCCGCTGCTGCTGCTCTGCACCAGGGCCACCGAGATGACGGCCGACAGAGCCACGGCAGCCAGCATCTGCGTCATGGGTGTCATGGCGGCACCCGCGATGGTGGACTTAAGGGCCAGGCGTTGCAGGCTGTCGCCCAAATGGCCAAAGCGTTCCAGCTGCGCCGGCTGTGCCGAGTACAGGCGGATTTCGCGGTGCGCCAGCACGTTTTCTTCCACCACATAGGCCAGTGCGTCGGTCGCGTCCTGGTTGGCCTTGGTCAGCGTATGCAGGCGCCGGGTGAGCACGCGCATGACCCAGGCTACGGCCGGAAAGATCGCCGCCACGATCATGGTGAGCTTCCAGTTCAGGTACAGCAGGTAGCCGGTCAGCGCCAACAGGGTGAGGCCATTGCGGGTCAGGCTGAGCAGAGAGTTCACCAGCATGGTGGCGCCGGTCTGCACCTCGTAGACCACGGTGTTGGACAGGGCGCTGGAGCTCTGCTCGCTAAACAGCGCCATGCGCGCATCCAGAATTTTTTCAAACATGGCACGGCGCATGCGCACCAGGCCTTCGTTGGTGATGCGCGAGAGGCCAATTTGTGAGGTGTAGCCAGCCAGGCCGCGCACGCCAAACAGCAGCAGCAAGGAGGCCGGTACGGTCCAGATGGCCAGTGCCCCCTGTTGGAAGCCACGGTCCAGCAGCGGCTTGAGCAGGGCCGGGATCAGCGGTTCGGTGGCCGCTGCCACCATGGCGCTGAGGGCCACCAGCAGCCAGGTACCGCGCAGCAGCCCAAAGTAGGGCGCAAAGCGGCGCATGCGGGCCAACAGGCCCAAGGCCTGAGCCGTGGCTGCCGAGGTGGACGGCGCAGCAGCAGACGAATCGGCGCCGGGCTGTGTCATGGGGCAGCCAGCTTGCGGCGCAGTCCCAATGCCATCAACAGGCCCAGGGCGGTGCACAGGTAGTCGCCAATCAAGGCGTCGTACAGGGTCGAGTTGAACAGGCAGGCAATGGCCGTCACGGCAACCGTGGACTGGGCTGCGCGCTGAATGCCGGGGGGGAACAAGCGGCTGTCCCATACCAGGCATGCAAACAGCCCCAGCAGCAGCAGTGGGCCCATCAGCCCGAGCTCCACCCCCCACAGCAGGTACTCCTGGTGCGGGTTGCTGGAGTTGCCGCTGCCAAAGTCGGCAACCGCTTTGTCGCCATCCAGGCGTTTGACGGCCGCGGCCCAGCTGCCCACGCCATAGCCGTAGACTGGCTTCAGGGCGATGGCCTGCACCGAGCGGTACCAGGCGTTGAGGCGCCAGCCGGAGGAGCTGGCCGTGTCGTTGTTCTGGGAATAGTTCTGGCTTTCCTGCAGTACCGCCGCCATGCGCGTGCTGACCTTGTTGGCGCCCTGCGACAGCACCGCGACCAGCAGCAGTGGGCCGACAAGCAGCAAGGCCCAGCGCAATTTCTTGGGCAGTCCCCACACCAGTGCCAGGCCCAGCACGGCAAAGCAGGCCACATAGCCGGTGCGTCCGGGTAGCAGCAACAGCACATTCAGCAGGGCTGCCACTGCAATGGCTGCGCACAGGTAGCGCGGCCACTTCCATTCGGACTGCAGATGCCACACCACTGCGGCCAGCGTTGCCAGCATGATTGATTGGTCCAGATAGCTTTCGCTGAACACGACGTTGTGTGTGGCCAGATTGGCCTGGTCATTGAGCACCCAGGGCAGTGCCAGTTCGGCGGCTAGCAGCCAGGAGCTGGCGAGTATGAAAATTTGGCCCCAGACAAATACCTTCAGGGCCACACCGGCCTCACGTGCATCGCGCACCAGGTAGACCAGCAAAACTATTTGCAAGAGTTTGGCATGCTTGATCAGCATGGCCAGGGCGAAATCCAGATCAACCTCGCTCCACAACATGCTGGCGGCGAATGCCATCAGGATGATCAGCAACAGCCTGGTGCTGAACAGGGGAGGCGGCGCAAATGGGTCGGACGCCTTGAAGAAACCGGTCAGCAAATAGCCCAGACTGACCGTGAACAGCAGGACCTTGGACAAGCTGACCCAGGCCATGGGCAGACTGGCCGCCAGGGCCGCAAAGCAAACGACAAAGAGCCGCAGATTCCGATAGGGGTTGAAGGGGTTTTGCATGAAGAAAGAGATCTGCGCTTATTTGGGCGCCATGGTGTGCGGTGGCTTCCAGCGATCTGCGTTTTGCATTTCCAGCGCCTTGACGTAGCGGTAGAAAGTGCCCTAAAAATTGCCCAGCGCAATCACAAAGCCGGCCCAACCGTCCAGAAACCCCAGCTTGAACACATAGTGCTTCACAAAAGACCAGAGGCCGTGCACCAGCGCCGAGCCCATGCTGATCTTCTTGTGCTGGATCTTCTCGGCACCCAATGATGAATAGCGGTTGGCCTTGTGCATGACCTCGGCCATGTTCTTGAACGGGAACTGCCAGATGGCATTGCGCATATGGCCTATCGGCTTGTCGCTGTGTAACACATAGCCTTCGTGCACCGGCTTGTTGTCATAGC
>JAYVNF010000316.1:0-4211 GCA_043758575.1 Rhodoferax sp. | reverse complement strand
TTTTGCGCAACCAAGGCCACGCGCAGGCGCTTGGCCGCCAGGTGCAAGGCCAGGCTGTGGCCCACAATGCCGGCGCCGCGGATACAAATGTCATAGGTTTTCGCCATGGGCCATTGTAGGAGGCTGTGGCTCAGACCGAGCGCTGCGCGGGTAATGCGACGGTCCAGGCCCGAGCCTGGGCCAGATCGGAAAAAAAGCCCACATCGAGTTGCGTCAGAGTGCTGAAGGCCCGCGTCATCTGTTCCATCATCGGATCTTGCGAGACCACCGCCGGGCGCACGCCGGGGTTGGTGAAGCGCGCACCCAGCTCGTGCGCCACCATGGCTGTCATGTCCACGCCGGAAAAGTCCAGTTCGCTGGCGCCCAGCATGTCGTGGATCACATACTTGGTGGTGGCGTAGTTGCTATGGGCATGGATCTCCAGGACCACGTTCATGAACTCCGAAAAAGTCACCGTGTCCTGGTAGCGTATGCAGGCGCCGTGGCGCTCCCAGACAATTGCGTAAGCCAAGGCTTGTCCTTTCGCATGAATCAATGTGCACATATGCATTGTGGCAGGTTCACCGGCCTGCGCGACAATGGACTGAACATGAAAATTCCCCCCGCATTCCACAGCCGCGGCCAGCTTTTGCTGCGCACCGTGCTGAGCTACTACGCCTGCAATGGCATGGCCGCAGCCCTGGGCCTGTTCCTGATTTCCGGCGCCGTGCACCTGCTGCTGGGGGCGGCGGCGTCGGGTGCCGCCTCCATTGGCGTGATCGTCTGCATTCCGCCCGACCAGGCCGCGCCCATCAAGGGCAAGTTCTGGCACTTGCTGCCCGCTGCGGTGCTGGGCATACCGCTGTTTTTTGCGGTGCAGGCCTTGCACAGCCAGCCGCTGTGGCTGGGCCTGTTGCTGGTGCCAGCGACCTTTCTGGCCTTTCTGGGTGGCGCCTGGGGCAAGCGCGGTTTGCCGATTGCCGTCTCCATGATGTTTGCCATGGTCTTCTCCATGGCCGTGCCGCAGCAGGCCGGGCTGAGCGGCGCCGTCAGCAGCACCCTGTTCTTCAGCCTGGGGGCGGGCTTGTATCTGCTATACGCCACGCTGGCCAACATCGCCCTCAATGGCCGCTACCGCCAGCAGATGCTGGCCGATACCTTGATGGCACTGGCGCGCCTGATGCGCACCCAGGCCGAACAGTTTGTGCTCAACGCGGCGGCCGACAAACGCGACAAAGTGCCCCTGATAGGCGCGCTGCTGCGCCAGCAAGCGGCTTTGACCGAGCAGCTGCAAACCGCGCGCGACATTCTGCTGGAGTCACCCAATTCGGCGCGGCGCCAGCAGCTGGCGGCCATCCTGCTGGTGCTGCTGGAAATGCGCGACCACTTGATGGCCTGCGAGCTGGACCTGGACAGCCTGCATGCCGCCAACGGCCACTTCCAGGCCATGCAGGGCCTGAGCGACATTCTGCAGGCCCAGGCGCAAGATATCGAAGCACTGGCCGATGCCTTTTTGCTGGGGCAGCCGGCCCCCCAAGTGGCCTCGCGCAGGCCGCAGCTGGCAGCCCTGTCCTGGGACACGGGCGGCGAGCATGGGGTCAGTGCCATGCTGGCCCGTGGCTTGGCCAACCGGGTTGGCAACCTGGGTGACGAGGCCCTGCGCATTGCGGCGCTGGCGCGGGCCGAGGCTGCGCCCGACATCGCCCTGATACGCACCAACTGGCAGATGTTTGTGAGCAGCACCGACTGGTCCTGGCGCCCGTTTTGGACGATCTGGAAATGGGATGCGCCGCCGCTGCGGCATGCGGTGCGCGCCGCGCTGGCGATTGGCTTTGCTTATGCCCTGGGCCTGCTCATGCCCTGGGGCAGCCACGATTACTGGATTCTGATCACCATCGTGGTGGTCCTGCGTGGCAGCCTGGCGCAAACCCTGGAGCGGCGCAACAGCCGCGTCGCCGGCACCCTGATTGGCTGCCTGCTGGCCGGTCTGATTCTGGCCGCCCATGTGCCGCCGCTGGCGCTGCTGCTGGTGCTGACACTGGCCCAGGCCGTGGCCCATGCGCTGGCGCTGCGTCTGTACCTGGTGACCGCGATTGCCGCCACCGTGCTCGGTCTGGTGCAGGCCCACATGGTCAACGCCGGTGCCAGCCCGGTGTTTGCCGAGCTGGAGCGGGTGGCCGATACCTTGCTGGGCGTGTCGATTGCCTGGGGCTTCAGCTATGTGCTGCCGTCCTGGGAGCGCCACCAGATCGCCGGCCTGGTGGCGCGTGCCCTGGCGGCGCAGGCGCGCTATGCGCAGCTCTCGCTCAGCCTGGGCCAGGTGCGGCGCATCGACAACGCGCCCGAGCTGGCCTGGCGCCTGGCGCGCCGGGACTGCTACGACAGCCTGTCGGCTTTGGTGAACGCCACCCAGCGCGCACTGTCCGAACCACGCGCGGTGCAGCCGCCGCTGGAGGCGCTGGGCCGCATCCTGGCGCGCAGCTACCAGCTGCTGGGGCAGCTCACTTCGGTCAAGACCATGCTGCTGATGCGCCGCGAACGCCTGCAGCTGGAGCGCATCGCGCAGCCCCTGCTGCTGACTGCCCAGGCCATGGCGGATGCCTTGCAGCCGGGCGCTGCGGTGGCGACGGCGTCGGACAGCGGCGTTGCGGCACTGCTGCCCAACGAGCTGACCCAGTTGTCGGACCCGTTTGAGAGCGACCTCACGCCCTGGATGCTGCGCCGCCTGGGGCTGCTCAGCGACATTGCCAAACAGCTGGCCGTCGACGCCCGTGCCTTCGCGCCCGCCTAAGGGCTGCTGGGGCGGTCCACCGCCAGTAAAAAGTCCACCATCAGGTCGCGCACGCGGTCAAACATGTGTGCACCGGTCATGGTCTGGCAGCCCAGGGCGCGGGCTGCGGCAACCAGCGGCGTGACGGCAGGCTGGGTGATGACGCAGCCCACAAACATGGCGCTGGTGAGCTTGTCTGCCTGCAGGGGCAGGGGGTCGCCGGCCTGCATGCCCACCGGGCTGGCGTTGAGCACGATGCCATAGCCGCTGGGGTCGGCGCTGGCGCTGCTGACCGTGCAGCGCTGCAGGCCGGCCAAGCGCTGCACCAGGGCGTTGCAGCGGGTCGCGTCGGGGTCGCAAATCGCGAGAGTACTCACCCCGGCCATGACCAGCGCATGGGCAATTGCCGAGCCGGCACCACCGGCACCAACCAGCAAGGCCTCTTTGCCGGCGGGGGCGCAACCCTGGTCCTGCATGGCCGAGACAAAGCCCAGGCCATCAAACATGTCGCCATGCCAGCTGCCGTCCGGGTTGCGGCGCAGGGTGTTGACGGTGTGCAAAAAGGCGGCGCGCTCCGAGGTCGTTGCACACAAATCAAAGCAGGCAAATTTGTGCGGCACGGTGACGATGATGCCGTCCACATTTTTGGCCAACGACACACCGGCCAGCCAGGCCGCCAGATCGGCGGGCGCCACATGGGCTGGCATGACAAAAGCGTTGTGGCCACGGTCGTGCAAGGCCTGGGTGACGCCGGCAGGGGACTTCACCTGGGCTATCGGGTCACCGACAATGAAGTGGACGCGGCTGGCGCCGCTGAGCAGGTTGGACATGGCAGGCACTTTCGGGCGGGATGCAAAGAGGTAAATGC
Organism: Rhodoferax sp.; assembly: GCA_043758575.1. Taxonomy (GTDB): domain Bacteria; phylum Pseudomonadota; class Gammaproteobacteria; order Burkholderiales; family Burkholderiaceae_C; genus Allorhodoferax. Next base: position 594 of record JAYVNF010000316.1, on the reverse strand, counting down.
ATGGTACCTACAGGTGGAATGCCGAGGTGCCATGCCGCCAGCCGCGCTTTAGAACCTCAACCCCAGCGAAACCGTCAGGGGCTGGTCCACGGTTTGCGTCTGGGGTTGGTAGGCCACGGCGACCGGGTTGCCACCGGAGGTCACGATGGCGTAGGGGCTTTGCTCTACGGTGGTGACGATGTAGTGGTAAGCGGCTTGGATGTACATGGACTTGTTCAGGTCCCGGCGCCACTCCATGCCGACATCCCATTGCCTGGGTGCGTCGAAACGCAGGGCGGTGGCGTCTTTGCCCGGGAGCTGCAAGCGCATGCTCTGTGCACCCCCGACGGACACCATGCCGCTCAGCGTCCACCGCCCCAGTTCACTGGCCATGCCCCAGCGCGCACCCATGCGCAGCAACTCCCGGTCGTAGGTCTCGGGGTAGCCGGCCACCGTGGCAGTGCCCACAATCTGGCGGGCCAGGTGCTGCTGGCTCGCGTCCACCACCCATTGGATGGAATCGGTGTAGTCCCAGCCCAGGGCGATGCTGCTGGCTTGCATGTCGATCTGCGAGTGTGTGGCCAGCGCGCTGCCGAAGGAAGTCTGGCCTGCATA
>JAYVNF010000315.1:0-12787 GCA_043758575.1 Rhodoferax sp. | reverse complement strand
TATTCAGTAAAACCCGGTGTGTCATACACCAGCGCCCGGTAGGCGGCCATGCTGGAAGTGGAAATTTCTGCTGCGGCTTGCAGGAAAGCTTTGGTGGCTGGCTTGGTGGGTTGCAGCAGCGTGGCCTCTAGCGTGGCGGCTACCAGCGTCTCCAGGTTGCGTCTGCCGATTTCGGGGTTGGCGTATTTGGAGCCGATCACTTCGCCTTGCTCGGTCAAACGGATTTGCCCGCGTACCGTGCCCGGTGGTTGCGCGAGGATAGCCTGGTAGCTGGGGCCACCGCCCCGGCCTACGGTGCCGCCACGGCCATGGAACATGCGCAGCTTGATCTGGTGGCCCTTGGCCAGTTCGTCAAACAGCTCCACCAAAGCAATCTCGGCGCGGTACAGCTCCCAGTTGCTGGTGAAGATGCCGCCGTCCTTGTTGCTGTCCGAGTAGCCCAGCATGATGTCCTGCTCCGAGCCGCTGCGCTTGACCAGTTCGGCCACGCCCGGCAGGGCGTAGAAGTCACGCATGATGGGCGCGGCATTGCGCAGGTCTTCGATGGTCTCGAACAGGGGCACGACGATCAGGTCGTTGTGGCCCTTGGTATCCAGCGTACCCTGCATCAGGCCCACTTCCTTTTGCAGCAGCAGCACTTCCAGCAGGTCGCTCACGGTCTCGGTGTGGCTGATGATGTAGTGGCGAATCGCCTCATGGCCAAAGCGTGAGCGCATTTCCTTGGCCATGGCGAAGATGGCCAGCTCGGCTGTCGCATGGGCCGAGTAATCGGCACCGTGCACGCGCAGGGGCCGGGCGTCGTTGAGCAGGCGCAACAGCAGGGTGCGCTTGGCCATTTCATCCAGGGCCTGGTAGCCGCTCTCCAGGCGGGCCGTGGCCAGCAGCTCGGCCACCACTTCCTCGTGTTTGTCGGAGCTTTGGCGCAAGTCGACCGTGGCCAGATGGAAGCCAAACACTTCCACGGCGCGTATCAGCGGGTGCAGGCGTTGGGCCGTGAGCGCGGCGCCGTGGTGGGCCTGCAGCGAGGCCTCGATCACGCGCAGATCGGCGCCAAATTCTTCGGCCGTTTTGTAGGCGTTTTGCGGGGCCACGGCGTGGCGCGCGGCGCTGGTGCCGGTCAGGTCGAACAAGGTCGCGGCAAGGCGCGCATAGACGCCGGTCAGCGCGCGGCGGTAGGGCTCGTCCTTGCGGTGCGCATTGGTGTCGGGCGAGCTCTCGGCCAGTGCCGTCATCTCGGGCGTGCAGTTGTTGAGCAGGGCGCTGATGGAGAGCTCACCACCCAGAAAGTGCACTTCCGTCAGGTAGTGGCGCAGCGCCACCTCGCTTTGGCGGCGCAGGGCGTATTCCAGGGTTTGCGCGCTGACATTGGGGTTGCCGTCGCGGTCGCCGCCAATCCACTGGCCCATGCGCAAAAAGGTGTGCACCGGCTGGCTGCCCAGCTGCTCTTCCATCTCGGCATAGAGCTTGGGGATCTCACGCAAGAAGGTGGACTCGTAGTAGCTCAGCGCGTTCTCGATTTCGTCAGACACGGTGAGCTTGCTGTAGCGCAACAGACGGGTCTGCCACAACTGCATGACGCGGGCGCGCATCTGCGCCTCGTTGGCGGCCAGTTCCTTGGGCGTGAGTGCGTCTTTCTTGCCTTCAAAAGGAGCGGCGCGCTGCTTGATGTCATCGCGCGCAGTGAGCAGTTGGGCGATGTCACGCTCGGCATCCAGAATGCTCTTGCGCTGCACCTCGGTGGGGTGGGCCGTGAGCACCGGTGCCACATAGCTTTGTGCCAGGGTCTGCGAGATCACGCGCGGCGAAATGCCGGCCCAGCGCAGGCGCGACATGGCGACCTCGATGCTGCCTTCCTGCGTGTCGCCGGCGCGCTCGTGCACGGCGCGGCGGCGGATGTGGTGGCGGTCTTCGGCCAGATTGGCCAGGTGCGAGAAATAGGTGAAGGCGCGGATCACGCTCACCGTCTGGTCGCCGCTCAGGGCCTTGAGCAAGCGCTTCAGTGCCTTGTCGGCCTCGTGATCGGCGTCGCGGCGAAAAGCCACCGAGAGTTTGCGGATCTGCTCGATCAGCTCGTAGGCCTCCAGGCCCTCTTGCTCGCGTATCACATCACCGAGGATGCGGCCCAGAAAACGGATGTCTTCGACCAGGGGGCGTTCGTTGTCCTTGTTGCGCTTGTTGACCATGGCAGCAGTGGTCGTTGCAGCAGGGGCAGAAGGCGTGGCGGCGGGGGCTGGAGGGGTTGTATTCTTCATGGGAGACCATGCTAGCATCCAGTGACAACGACTCGTTACATACAGGTTACCGCAGTGCAACATTTCACCATCGCCACCCGCGAAAGCCGCCTGGCTCTGTGGCAAGCAAACCACGTTAAGGCACTTTTGGAGCTGCAAGGCCACCAGGTCACCCTGTTGGGCATGACCACAATGGGCGACCAAATCCTGGACCGCTCGCTCAGTAAAGTGGGTGGCAAGGGCCTGTTTGTGAAAGAACTGGAAACCGCGCTGGAAGATGGCCGTGCCGACCTGGCTGTGCACTCGCTCAAGGACGTGCCCATGGAGCTGCCCAGCGGCTTTGAGCTGGCCTGCGTGATGGAGCGCGAAGACCCGCGCGACGCCTGGGTCTCCCCCCACTACGCCACGCTGCAAGACCTGCCCCAGGGTGCGGTGGTGGGCACCTCCAGCCTGCGCCGCATGGCCTTGCTGCGCGCCTTGCGCCCGGACCTGAAGATAGAGCCGCTGCGCGGCAACCTGGACACCCGTTTGCGCAAGCTCGACGACGGTCTGTACGACGGCATTGTGCTGGCCGCCGCCGGCCTGAAGCGCCTGGGCCTGGCTGAGCGCATACGCACGGTCTTCGAGACCAGCGAGATGCTGCCCGCTGCCGGCCAAGGCGCGCTGGGCATCGAGGTGCGCAGTGGCCGCGATGACGTGGTGCAGGCCCTGTCCCACCTGATGGACCGCACGACCTGGCTCACCGTGGCGGCCGAACGTGCAGTGAGCCGCGTCATGGGCGGCAGCTGCTCCATGCCGCTGGCCGCGCATGCCGTGTTCAGCGGCGATGTGCTGGCCATGCGCGCCGCCTGGGGCGACCCGGAAGGCTTGCAGGCTTTGGTTCAGGCCAGCGCACAGGCCAGTGTCACCGATACCGCCAGTGCCGTGCGTTTGGGCGAGAGCGTGGCGCGTCAATTGCAAGCCTGCGTGCAGGCGGCGGTGCCCGCCGTACACCCCAAGGGCTGATGCGCGTCATCGTCACCCGGCCCGCGTCCCAGGCTGGCAAATGGGTAGACGCTTTGCGCGCGGCCGGCATGGACGCCCTGTCTTTGCCCTTGATCGAAATAGCCGGCCCGCCCGACCCGCAGGCAGTGCGCACGGCATGGCAGGGCATGGCACAGTGGGATGCGCTGATGTTTGTCAGCGCCAACGCGGTCGAGCAGTTTTTTGCCCTGCGCCCGGCCTCGCCCGCCGCCGTCCCCACATCCCGCTTTTTTGCCACTGGCCCCGGCACGGTGACCGCCCTGCTGCAGGCCGGTGTGCCAGCCAGCCAGATCGACGCGCCTGACCACGCCGCCGCCCAGTTCGACTCCGAAGCCCTGTGGCAGGTCGTGCACACCCAGGTGCACAGCGGCTGGCGCGTGCTGATCGTGCGTGGCAACAGCGATGCCGAGAACGGCGACGACGCCCAGGCCAGCCCCGGCGTGGGGCGCGACTGGTTGGCCGCGCGGCTGACGCAGCGGGGTGCGCTGGTGGACTTTGTGCTGGCCTATGTGCGCCGCGCCCCGCAGTTGCCTGCCAACGCCCTGGCGCTGTTGCAGCTGGCAGCGCAGGACGGCAGCGTCTGGTTGTTCAGCAGTTCCGAGGCCGTGGGAAATTTGTGCAGTGTGGCCAGCGGCCAGTCCTGGAGCCAGGCCCGTGCCGTGGCCACGCACCCGCGCATTGCACAGGCGGCACGGGAAGCCGGTTTTGGCGTGGTGTGCGAGTCACGCCCGGCCGTTGCCGAGCTGATCGCGTCTATAGAATCGCTGGCATGAGCACAGAACCGGCAACCCCTTCCAGCACCGACACGGAGCAGCCCGCGCAGGCATTGCCCCTGCCTGCGGCGCAGCCCCAGGCGTTCGAGCCAAGTCCCGAGCCAGGGGCCCAGCGCTATGCGCCGCAGCGCTGGCTGCTGGCGGTGGCACTGCTGGCGCTGGCCGCACTGACCGGCAGCGTGTTGGTGTGGCAGAAATTCAATGGCATACAGCAGCAGCTGGCGCGCCAAAGTGCGGATACTGGCGCACAGGCCGGCGAAGCCCGGGCCATGGCCAAGCAGGCCCAGGAGCTGGCGCTGGAGACGGCGGCCAAGCTGGCCGTCACCGAGGCCAAACTGGCCGAGGTGTCGCTGCAACGCACGCAGCTTGAAGAACTGATGCAAAGCCTGTCGCGCTCGCGCGATGAAAACCTGGTGGTCGACATTGATTCGGCCCTGCGCCTGGCGCAGCAGCAGGCCCAGCTCACCGGCAGCCTGGAGCCCCTGCTGGCGGCCTTGAAAAGTGCCGACCTGCGGGTGGCACGGGCGGCCCAGCCGCGCCTGACCCAGTTGCAGCGCGCGATTGCAAAAGATACCGCGCGCATCAAGGCCACCGCCCTGGCGGACACGCCTTCGCTGTTGGTCAAGCTCGATGAACTGGTCACCCTGGCCGACGAAATGCCCATCGCCAATGCAGTGGGCTCGGGTGCGACCCCGTTCGCCAGCGGCGGCAGCGTCGCCAAGAACGTGCAAAGCGCAACCCGAAAGGCCGACGAGCCGGTGCTGACCTGGTGGAGCCGCATAGTCCAGCAAATCCAGGACGAGCTGCGCAGCCTGGTGCGGGTGAGCACGATCGAAGACCCGGATGCCGCCTTGCTCAGCCCGGAGCAGTCCTTCTTCCTGCGTGAAAACCTCAAGCTGCGCCTGCTCAATGCCCGCCTGGGTTTGCTGTCGCGCCAGATCGAGTCGGCGCGTGGCGACCTGGGCACTGCGGCCCTGGCAATGGGCCATTTCTTTGATGCCGGTTCACGCAAGACGCAGACCGCTGTGGCCCTGCTGCAGCAGGTGCAGTCGCAGATGCGCGCGCTGGAGATCCCCCGCATCGATGACACCCTGGCTGCGCTGTCCACCGCAGCGGCGGGGCGCTGAGATGCGCACGGCACTCTGGTTGATGGGCATTTTTGCGGTCGCCGTGGCCGTGGCCCTGTTTGCCGGCAACGACCCCGGCACCGTCACCCTGTACTGGCCGCCGCACCGGGTGGACGTATCGCTGAACCTGTTTTTGCTGGTGCTGGCCCTGGTCTTTGTGACCTTGCACCTGGCCTTGCGCACCCTGTCGGCGTTTTTTGGCATACCCGCACAAGCGCGGCGCTGGCGCCTGCAGCAAAGAGAGCGTGCCATTCAGGCCGCCTTGCTGGACTCGTTTTCGCACTCCATGGGCGGGCGCTACATCCGCGCCCGCAAGGCGGCCGAGTTGGTGGTGTCGCTGGAAGACTCGGTGGCGCGCAGCGGCGAGGTGCTGGCCTATGCGCCGCGCCTGCGCACCCTGGCGCATCTGCTGGCGGCCGAAAGCGCCCACGCCTTGCAAAACCAGACACTGCGCGAGAAGCACTTTCGTCTGGCGATGGAACATGCCCAGGCGCGCGATGCGCAAGAGATGCGCGACGGTGTGCAACTGCGCGCGGCGCGCTGGGCGCTGGACGACCGCGATGCCGCCAAGTCCATGGAGTGGCTGGACCTGATGCCCCAGGGCGCCTCGCGCCGCACCATCGCTTTGCGCTTGCGTTTCAAGGCGGCGCGCATGGCGGCGCGGCCTTTGCAGGCACTGGAGATGGCGCGCCTTTTGACCAAGCACCGGGCGTTTTCCGAGGTGGCGGGCAAGAGCATTGCCCGTGGCCTATCTATTGAGCACCTCAACAGTGCCCACGACCCGGTGCAAATGCAACGCGCCTGGGACGAGCTGGAATACGCCGAGCGCGAAATGCCGGATGTGGCCATGCAGGCCGCCCAGCGTCTGCTGGAGCAGGGCGGCGATGCAGCCCTGTCGCGCCAATGGCTGCTGCCGGTATGGACGCTGATGCAGGAGCAACCCGAGGCCCTGAGCCTGGGCCAAAAAGTACGGCTGGTGCGGATTCTGGAGTCGGGCTTTGGCTCCGCCGGCCAGGCCCCCGATGCCCAATGGCTGGCGCGCATCGAAGCGGCGCAAATGGCCAATCCGCGCGACGCCGCGCTGCAGTACCTGGCCGGTGTGGTGTGCATGCGGCTGAGCCTGTGGGGCAAGGCCCAGCAGATGCTCAAGCAGTCACTGGCCTTGCTGCAAGACCCGGCACTCAAACGCGATGCCTGGCGCGCCCTGGCCGTCATGGCCGAGCAGCGGCAAGACACGGCAGGGGCTACCGAAGCCTATCGCCTGGCGCTGGAAGAAGCGGTCAAGCGCTGAGCGCGTCGGCGCTGTGGGTGGCTCCAGAATTAAGCGCCAGAATTAAGCGCCAGAACTAAGCGTCAGCCCGGGTGACGGCCCGCTTTTTCAGGACTATTATGTGTCGATGGGAACATTGATCCAACACCTGATAAAACTGACCGACCACCGTGAGCGCGACCTGCTGGAGCTCACGATGTCCAAGGCCCTGATAGACCTGCTGCCGCTGCAGCGGGTGGTGATCGCCAGGGCCCTCAGCGAAGAGGGCAGCAGCCGCTGGCTCCAGGTGGCGCGGCTGGACGCCAGGGGCGGCGGCATGGTGGCCGATCCGCTGCGTGTGGACTTTGCCAGCCTGCCCCTGCTGGAGGATGAAAAAGACCGGCTGCGCTGCATACAGACACGCAACCGGGTGGAGGTGGCACTGCAGGGTGACGCCGGCCCGCGCATCAGCTACACCGCTTTGTTTGAGAGCTCCCGCACCGACGACGATGGGGTGCTTGAAATCCATTCGCCCAAGGGCCTGAATGAAGCCGAGCAGGAGGTCGTGAATGTGGTGCTGCACGTGTTTCGCAATATGTACCACCTGCTGGCCTATAGCGACCGCGATGGCCTGACTGGCTTGCTCAACCGCAAGTCGCTGGACGACACCTTCTACAGCGCCGTGCTGGAAGAGCTGGACGAAGGCGCCGCCGCTGCCACGCCCGTTGACCGCAAGGCCTTGTCAGGCCAGGAGCGGCGCCACCGGGTGCCGCCCAACTACTGGCTGGGCACGGTCAGCGTGGACCATTTCAATGCCATCGGTGAGAAGAGCGGCCATCTGATTGCCGAAGAGGTCCTGCTGCTGGTGGCACGCATTCTGAACAACACTTTTCGCACCTATGACCGCATTTTTCGCCTCGGTGGCGAGCAGTTCGCGGTGCTGATGCATTGCCCGGAAGAGGGGCCCGTATTGGCCGCCTTTGAGCGTTTTCGTGCCAATATGGACAAGTTCAATTTCCCCCAGACCGGCCATGCGACGGCCTGTGGCGGTTTTACCCGCATCACCGCCAACGACTCCCCTAGCACCGCGCTGGAGCGCGCCGAGCGGGCGGTGGACTACGCCCAGCACAACGGTGGCAACCAGGTCTTCAGCTATGCCGATCTGGTGCGCAAAAACCTCTTGGGCGAGCTGGTCAACGTGGGTGATGTAGACCTGTTTTAGCCCGCACCCAGCCGCAGGGCGTGAGGGCGTTGCTGCTGCTGTTGGGGCGCGCTGTCCGGCAGGGTGAATACCGCCACCGCGCTGACCTGCTGGTTGGCCAGGTCCCGCAGCCCGGCAGCCGAGGCTGCCATTTGCTCCACCAGCGCCGCGTTTTGTTGCGTGCTGCTGTCCATCTGCGTCAGCGCTTCGCCCACCTGGGCCACACCCAGGGCCTGTTCGCCGCTGGCGGCATTGATCTTGGCCATGATGTCGGCCACCTGCCCAATGCTGCGCACCACCTCGACCATGGTCACACCCGCCTTGTCGACCAGGGCTGAGCCATGCTCCACGCGTGTCACGCTGGCGCTGATCAGGGTCTTGATTTCCTTGGCGGCGTCGGCCGAGCGCCCGGCCAAGCTGCGCACCTCGCTGGCCACCACGGCAAAGCCGCGGCCCTGCTCTCCGGCACGGGCGGCTTCCACCGCTGCATTGAGTGCCAGGATATTGGTTTGAAACGCAATGCCGTCGATGACGCTGATGATGTCGGAGATTTTTCGCGACGCGTCATTGATGCCCTTCATGGTTTGCACCACCTCGCCCACCACATCGCCACCGCGTATGGCCACGCTGCTGGCATTCATGGCCAGCTGGTTGGCCTGGTTGGCGCTGTCGGCATTTTGCTTCACGGTGCTGCTGAGTTCGGCCATGGAGGCGGCGGTCTCTTCCAGCGCGGCGGCCTGCTGCTCGGTGCGCAGGCTCAGGTCCATGCTGCCAGTGGCAATTTCGGCGGTGCCCGCAAGAATGCCGTCGGCGGCCTGCTTGACGGATTGAATCAGGCCGCCCAGTTGCCGCTGCATCTGCGCCATCGAGGCCATCACGCTGTGCGCATGGCTCACCGTGGTATGGATGGGGCTGGTGAGGTCGCCAGCGGCAATCTGTTGGGCCACGTTGGCCACAGCAGCGGGCTCGCTGCCAAGCTGCTGCATCAGGCCGCGTGGAATACGCACCGCCAGCACGATGGACAGCAGCACCGCCGCCAGGGCGGCCAGACCCAGCAGGCGGTTGGAGGTCTGCAGGGCCGCGCGGCCCTGGGTCTTGGCAACTTCGGCCTGCTGCAAATGGTGCTTCCACAATTTTTGCACCGCGTCGTAGGCGCCCTGGTAGACCTGTTGGCTGGGGCCGTTGAAGTAGTCGCTGGCCTCGACGGCGCGCTCGGTCTCGGCGCCGGCGGCGGAGTTGGACATCTGTAAAAACGTGCTGCGCGCGGCATGGAATTTGGCCACCGCATCGGTCAATGTCGCCTGCAGCGCAGGGTCGGCCAGTGTGCCGCTGGTGCTGCTGTAGCGCGCCAGGGCGGCATCGAATTCCTTGACGGCCGCGAGCACGCTTTGTTCCTCGCGGTCCTTGGCCGGCATGGTGAGCGCGGCCAGGTGGCTGAGCTCGGAGGTGCGTATGGTTTGCAGCCTGTCATTCACCTCGCTCAGGGCGGTCAGGGTGGGCAGGGTGCGGTCCACCAGCGCCTCAAAATCGCTCTGCATGGCGGCAATACGGCTCCAGGCGGTGGCCGCCAGGATCAGGATGAACAGCACAATGGCGCCAAACGCCAGCCCGAGTTTGTGGCCCACGCGCATGGTCGTGAAAAATGGCATGTTCTTCCTTTTGTTTTGTGAGTCGGGCGGTCCGCACTCGGCGGTTCCAACGCCGGCCAAGTGCGTACCACGATAGCGTGTGCAAGCGCGCCCCGGCAATACTTGGAGCGGCGCTCCTGATACGCAATCTGCAAGCCCCGCTAGGGGATTCCCTAGGAGTACACCAGGGGGCAGTGCCGACACAAAAAAAGGGCACCCGCAGGTGCCCTTTTTGCCTCAGCGCAGTTGCGCTCAGGACTGGCTGGTTTCCTCAAACGGAAGGGTCATATTGCCCAGGTCACGCTTGGTTTCCACCAGCACCAGAGGACCGGCATCCAGCGAGACCGGCGCCGGGCGCGCGCGCGGCACATGCACCGGCTGGGGTTCGGCGGCAATCGCTGCCTGCACCTTGGCCACGCTCTCGGCGTTGGTGTTGACCCACTGCAAACCCGAACCCTGGGCCACTTGCACCAGATCGTCCTGAGGCAGTGCGTAGCCGCCCACCTTGGGCATGCTGGAAGCGGCTGCAGGCACTGCAGCTTGCGGGGCCGGCTTGGGTGCGGCAACCGCAGCAGCAGGTGCAGGCACCACGGCTGCGACGGGAGCAGGCACCACAGCCGCTGCGGCTGCAACGACAGGGGCGGCTGCTGGCGCGCTCACCGGTGCCGGCGTGCTATCGGCTGCCACCGCAGCCGCAGCCTGCGCCAAAGGCGCCGGCTCTTGCACAGGCTGGTACCCGTGCTGATAGCCCTGCTCGGGTGCGGACTGCGCGACAGGCGTGCTACCGGCTGGTGGCAATTCCGTCACGCCTTGCTGGGTGAATTCATGGCGGGTGGGACGCTCGCCACGGGGACCGCGGTCACGGCCGTAGCGGTCACGCGAGCGCTTTTCGCGCGGCTCGCCGTTGTTGCCATTGCCGTTCCCGTTGCGTGGCTCCATGCCTTCAGCAGCCGGAGCTTCTGCAGCTGGTGCGTCTTCGGGCACGAACATGGGCTGTTGCGCCTGGCCTTCGCCTTGGGCGTTCTGGCCTTCGGGACGGGGGCCGCGCTCGCCGCCCCGACCACGACCACCACGGCCACGGCCACCACGGCCTTCGCCGCGTGGGCCTTCCATGCCTTCGGCAGTTTCCGGACGGTTGCCATCACGGTTTTCTTCGCGTTCGGCCGGACGGCTTTCGCCTTCTACGCCTTCAGCGCGCTCGGGGCGGGGAGGGCGGTTGCCGCGCTCGCCACCACGTTCAGTGCGCTCACCACGCTCGGCGCGCGGTGCGCGTTCGGGGCGGGGTTCGCGGTTGGCGTTGTCCGGGTTGGCATTGCCTGCATCCATGCCAACGGCTTCTGCGGCCATGGGCTTGCCTTCGGCGTCAAAGCGTTCGCGCTGGGGCGCATTGCCACGCTCGCCGCGTTCACCGCCACGGCCACCGCGTCCACCGCGGCCGCCACGGCCTTCGCCACGCTCGGCACGTTCACCTTCGGGACGCTGACCTTCGGGGCGTTCGCCACGGCCATCGGCACGGGGACCACGGCCCTCGCTACGGGCAGCGTCACGGCCTTCGCCACGCGCGCCATCACGGCCACCGTCACGACCACCACGGCCGCCACGACCGCCATCACGGCCACCTTCGCGGGGTGGGCGGGCATCGCGCTTTTCCTCAAGCTTGGAAGCAGGGGTCGCCACCACAGGCTTCACGGCCGGTGTTGCTTCGTCTGCGCCAAACAGGCTCTTGATCCAGCCAAAGAAGCCGGTGCTGACCGGTGCCACGGGGGCCGGGGCCACTACAGGCTTGGCAGCGGCCACAGGTGCGGGCTTGGCCACTTCGGGCTTGGGCACGGCAACCGGTGCGGGTGCATCGGGCAGCACGCCCTTGATGACCGGGGTCTGCTTGTTTGTGGGCTCTTGCGAACGGCGCGTCACGCTGGTGGCGTCTTCCATCTCGTCAGCCATCTTGTAGCTGGCTTCAATGTTGTCCAGGCGCGGATCGTCGTGCTTCAGGCGTTCGAGCTTGTAGTTGGGCGTTTCCAGGTTCTTGTTGGGAACCATGAGCACGTTGATGCGCTGCTTGAGCTCGATCTTGGCGATCTCGGTGCGCTTTTCATTGAGCAGGAAGGAGGCCACGTCCACGGGCACCTGGCACAGCACGGAGGCGGTGTTGTCCTTGAGCGACTCTTCCTGGATGATGCGCAAAATTTGCAGGGCGCTGGACTCGGTGTCACGGATGTGGCCAGAGCCGCCGCAACGCGGGCAGGGGATGGATGCACCTTCGGAGAGGGCCGGGCGCAGGCGCTGGCGGCTCATTTCCATCAGGCCGAATTTGCTGATGGTGCCGAACTGCACACGGGCACGGTCCTGGCGCAGGGCGTCGCGCAAGCGGTTTTCCACTTCGCGGCGGTTGCGGGACTCTTCCATGTCGATAAAGTCGATCACGATCAGTCCACCCAAGTCGCGCAAACGCATCTGGCGCGCCACTTCGTCGGCGGCTTCCAGGTTGGTGCGGGTGGCGGTTTCTTCGATGTCGCCGCCCTTGATGGCGCGGGCCGAGTTCACGTCCACGGAAACCAGGGCTTCGGTGTGGTCGATGACGATGGCACCGCCGGAAGGCAGTTGCACGGTGCGGGCGTAGGCCGATTCGATCTGATGCTCGATCTGGAAGCGGCTGAACAGGGGGGCGTCGTCGCGGTAGCGCTTCACGCGGGCAGCGTGCTCGGGCATGACGTGCGCCATGAACTGTTGCGCCTGCTCGTAGATGTCGTCGGTGTCGATCAGGATGTCGCCGATGTCGTGATTGAAGTAATCACGAATCGCGCGAATCACCAGGCTCGACTCCTGGTAGATCAGAAAGGCACCCTTGGCGCCCTTGGACGCACCGTCGATGGCTGTCCACAGCTTCAGCAGGTAGTTCAGGTCCCATTGCAGTTCAGGCGCGGTGCGACCGATACCCGCGGTGCGCGCGATGATGCTGGCACCTTTGGGGTACTCCAACTGGTCCATCGCCTCCTTCAGCTCAGCACGGTCGTCGCCCTCAATGCGGCGCGAAACGCCGCCGCCGCGCGGATTGTTCGGCATCAGCACGACGTAGCGGCCGGCCAGCGAGATGAAGGTTGTCAGCGCAGCGCCTTTGTTGCCGCGTTCTTCCTTTTCGACCTGCACGACCAGTTCCTGGCCTTCACGGATCGCATCCTGGATGCGGGCCTGGCTGGCCGACACGCCTTCTGCGAAGTACTGCTTGGAGATTTCCTTGAAGGGAAGAAAGCCGTGGCGGTCTTCGCCGTAGTCGACAAAGCAGGCTTCAAGGGAGGGCTCGACGCGCGTGACGACAGCCTTGTAGATATTGCCCTTGCGCTGTTCGCGCCCTTCGATTTCGATCTCGTAGTCGAGGAGCTTCTGCCCGTCGACGATGGCCAGGCGGCGCTCTTCAGGCTGCGTGGCGTTGATCAACATCCGCTTCATATTGGGTTGTCCTTGTTCGTATCGTTCTTACCGGCTCATGACGAGCCAACGATGCACGGACGACGCCTGCGAAACGAAGGAATTGCCGCTTGGCCCCGATGTCCCAGC
>JAYVNF010000314.1:0-12796 GCA_043758575.1 Rhodoferax sp. | reverse complement strand
ATGGAAGACCACGGTCTCGTCAATGCGGTTCAGGAACTCGGGGCGAAAGTGGTTCTTCAGCTCACCGGTGACGGCCTCCTTGATGTCGTCCGCGTCCTGGCCCACCATGCTCTGGATCAGGTGCGAGCCGATGTTGCTGGTCATCACAATCACCGTGTTCTTGAAGTCCACGGTGCGGCCCTGGCCATCGGTCAGGCGGCCGTCGTCCAGCACCTGCAGCAGCACATTGAAGACATCGGGGTGGGCCTTTTCCACCTCGTCGAGCAGCACCACGCAATACGGTTTGCGCCGCACTGCCTCGGTCAGGTAACCGCCCTCCTCGTAGCCCACATAGCCCGGTGGCGCGCCAATCAGCCGGGCCACGGAATGCTTCTCCATGAATTCACTCATGTCGATGCGAATCAGATGGTCTTCGCTGTCAAACATAAAGCCGGCCAGGGCCTTGCAGAGCTCGGTCTTGCCACCACCCGTGGGGCCCAGGAACAGGAAGGAGCCGGTGGGCCGGTTCGGGTCGGAAAGGCCGGAGCGCGAGCGGCGGATGGCGTTGGACACCGCAGCAATGGCCTCGTCCTGGCCGACCACGCGGTCGTGCAGCTTGACCTCCATCTGCAGCAGCTTGTCTTTCTCGCCCTGCATCATTTTGGCCACCGGAATGCCGGTGGCGCGGCTCACCACCTCGGCAATTTCTTCGGCACCGACCATGGTGCGCAGCAGCTGGGCGCGCCCACCGTCCTTGGCCGATTGGGCCTTGTCGGTTTCCTGGGCTTGTGCATCCTGCAAGCGCTTTTCCAGCTCGGGCAACTTGCCGTACTGCAGCTCACCGGCCTTATTGAAGTCGCCCTTGTCGGTCAGCTCCTTGATCTGGAAACGGACTTTTTCCACCTCCTGCATGATGGTCTTGGAGCCCTGGGCCTGGGCCTTCTCGGCCTTCCAGAGTTCGTCCAGATCGGCAATTTCCTTTTGCAGGCTGCGGATCTCTTCGTTGATCAATTCCAGGCGCTTTTGCGAGGCTTCATCCTTCTCGCGCTTGACCGCTTCACGCTCAATCTGCAGCTGGATCAGGCGGCGGTCCTTTTTGTCCATGACCTCGGGTTTGGAGTCCAGCTCGATCTTGATCTTGGAGGCGGCCTCGTCGATCAGGTCGATGGCCTTGTCCGGCAGAAAGCGGTCGGTGATGTAGCGGTTGGAGAGCTCGGCCGCGGCCACGATGGCCGGGTCGGTGATCTGTACGCCGTGGTGGGTTTCATAGCGTTCCTTGAGGCCGCGCAAGATGGCGATGGTGGCTTCCACGCTGGGCTCGCCGACCAGAATTTTCTGGAAACGGCGCTCCAGCGCAGCGTCTTTCTCGATGTACTTGCGGTACTCGTCCAGCGTGGTGGCGCCCACACAGTGCAGCTCGCCCCGGGCCAGCGCCGGCTTGAGCATATTGCCGGCATCCATGGCGCCTTCGCCCTTGCCGGCGCCGACCATCGTGTGCAGCTCGTCGATGAACACAATCGTCTGGCCCTCGTCCTTGGCCAGGTCTTTGAGCACATTCTTCAGCCGCTCCTCGAACTCGCCGCGGAACTTGGCACCGGCCAGCAGTGAGGCCATGTCCAGCGACAAGACGCGTTTGCCCTTGAGGGAGTCAGGCACAGCGCCGTCCACAATGCGCTGGGCCAGGCCTTCTACGATGGCGGTTTTGCCGACACCGGGCTCACCGATCAATACCGGGTTGTTCTTGGTGCGGCGCTGCAGCACCTGGATGGCGCGGCGGATTTCGTCGTCGCGGCCAATCACCGGGTCGAGCTTGCCCATACGGGCGCGCTCGGTCAGGTCTACGCAGTATTTTTTGAGCGACTCGCGCTGGTCTTCGGCATCGGCGCTGTCCACGTTCTGGCCACCGCGCACGGCCTCGATGGCCGACTCCAGGCTCTTGCGGGTCAGCCCATTGGCACGTGCCAGATTGCCCACATCGCCCTTGTTATCGGCCAGGGCCAGCAAGAACAGTTCGCTGGAGACAAACTGGTCGCCGCGCTTGATGGATTCCTTTTCGGCCGCCTGCAACAGGGACACCGTGTCACGCCCGACCTGCACTTGCTCGTGCCCCTGTACCTGGGGCAGCTTCTTCACAGCGGCTTCAGCAGCTGTGAGCAAGCCCGCGACATTGACGCCGGCGCGCTGTAGCAGCGCCTTGGGGCCATCGTCTTGGCGCAGCATGGCCACCAGCACATGGGGCGGTTCGATATAGGCGTGGTCATTGCCCAGTGCCAGCGATTGGGCATCGCTCAGGGCTTCCTGGAATTTGGTAGTGAGTTTGTCGGTACGCATGCAACTTCCTTTTGACAGTGTCGTCGGTTGCTTCACAGCTTGAGGCAATCAGCGTTTTTTTCAAGTGCGGTAGGACGCATAAGCCCGGCGGAAGGCTGATATAGGTCAAAGAGAGAGAAGTTGCCAGTCCGCCAGCGGCTCAGCCTGAATTCATTTGGGCGCCAACAGTGCAGGCAGGTCGAAGCGGGCTCACAAAGCGTTGACCCCAGCAATCCCCCAACGCGCCAAAGCAGCGTCATCACTCACCCGCGCATCCACCCAATGCGCACCTTCCGGAGTGACTTCCTTCTTCCAAAAAGGCGCCTGGGTCTTCAAATAGTCCATCAAAAATTCACAGGCCTTGAAACTCTCGCCCCGGTGCGCCGAGGTCACCACCACCAGCACAATCTGGTCCAGCGGCTGCAGCACACCCACCCGGTGCACCACCCGCGCACCAAAGATGTCAAAGCGCTGGTGCGCCTTGTCCACCATGGCCTCGATGGACTTCTCGGTCATGCCTGGGTAATGCTCCAACTCCATGGATTGCACACTTGCTTCTGCACCCGCATTGCGGTCCCGCACCAGACCGACAAAGCTGCACACCGCGCCGACCCGCTTGTCACCTGCTGCTAAGCGCGCCACCTCGTGTGACAAATCAAAGTCCTGGGTCTGAATGGATACACGTGGAAAAGTCATGGCCGCATTTTGGCACCAGCTCGGCTCTGCGTGGCACTGCTACACTGCAGGCCATGTTGACCGCACGCCCTTCTGCATCCTCCCGCTGCCTGTGCCAGGCCGGGAATGCAGCCGCGTGCGCCAGCAAATCGAAAAAGACCAAGCTTATCTGACCGGAGCCTTGGTTCCGTCCTCAGATGAGCGATGGAACCAAACACAACGGCCCCACACGGGCCTTGCTCCGGAACCTTTGCACACTGTGGACGGCTTTGAACGGTCATCTTTTGAAATGGATGATGTATGCCGACTGCGAACCCCTCCCCCGTGGCCACTGCCACGCCTATGTCCCAAGCCCAGGCTCAGACCGATTTTTCCGGCCTCTGGATTCCCCTGGTCACGCCGTTTTGCAGCGATACGCAGGCCGTGGACTTTGCCGCGCTCAAGCGCTTGCTGGCCCACTACCGCCCTACCGGCATTGCCGGCTATGTGGTGTGTGGCAGCACCGGCGAGGCGGCGGCTCTGAGCAAAGAAGAGCAGTGGGCGGTGCTGGACAGCGTGCTGGAACATGCCGACGGTCTGGCCGTGGTCATGGGTTATTCGGGCTACCACCTGGGCGAGGCGGTTGCGTTTGTGGAGAAAGCCTGCAGCAGGCCCATAGCCGGCTTGCTGGTGGCAGCGCCCCACTACATCCGGCCGTCGCAGGACGGCTTGCTCAGCTGGTTTGAACGCATTGCAGACGCCTCGGCCAAGCCGCTGATCCTGTACGACATTCCTTACCGCACGGGTGTGGAGATCACGCTGCCCACACTGCGCCGCCTGAGTCAGCACCCCAACATCCAGGCCATCAAAGACTGCGGCGGCGATGCGGCCAAGACCCAGCATCTGATTGCCGACGGTCGGCTGCAGGTGCTGGCCGGCGAAGACCTGCAGATTTTCGGCACGGTGGCCGCCGGTGGCAGCGGCGCCATCGCGGCCAGCGCGCATGTGCGCACAGCAGATTTCGCCCAGGTGATAGAGCTGCTGCAAAACGGCCAGATAGATGAGGCGAGCAAACTCTGGGCGCCCTTGGTGCCCTTGTCCGGCGCACTGTTTGCCGAGCCCAATCCGGCGTGTGTCAAGAACGCGCTAGCGCAAGCCGGGCTGATAGAAGACTGCCTGCGATCCCCCATGCAAAAGGCCAGCCGGCCCTTTGACATGCGGCTGCTGGACTAACCGCCGGTCACCGGCGGGAAAAAAGCAACTTCACAGCCATCGGTCAGGGCGGCGGACTCGTCGCTCATGACCTGGTTGAGTGCCAGGCGCACGGCACGCCCGCGCGCCAGCGCTGCACCCGCCGCGCCGGGGCGCAGTATGAGTTCGTCGCGCAGCTGGGCCAGCGTGGTGGCCTGGGTGTCCAGGCTTTCAGTGGGCTTGCCAACCACCTCACGGATGGAGGCAAAGTAGCGCACGGTGATCTTCATGCCAGCAGCTCCGCAAAGGAAACAAAGCGCACGCTGTCACCCCGCTGAATGACCTGGCCGGCCGGGTTGTCCACCAGACCATCACCCCACACCGCCGAGGTCAGCACGCCCGAGCTTTGGTTGGCAAACAGGTCCAGGCCGCCGTCTGCATTGCGACGCACACGCAGGAATTCCTGGCGCTTGTCGGCACGCGGCCAATCGAAATCGGCGCGCATGGTGGCACCCTTGGGTGCCACATTGACCACGCCCTGCAGGCGCAGCAAAAAGGGCCGCACCAGTAACAAAAAAGTCGCAAAGCTGGAAACCGGGTTGCCGGGCAGGCCAATGAAATGCGCGGCGCCGACCTTGCCATGGGCAAAGGGTTTGCCAGGCTTGATGGCAATTTGCCACAGGTCCAATTGCCCCAAGGACTGCACGGCGGGTTTGATGTGGTCTTCTTCGCCAACGGAGACGCCGCCGCTGGTCAGAATCACGTCGTGTGCGGCGCTGGCCGCGCGCAGGGCCTGCACGGTGGCGTCGAACTGGTCGGGAACAATGCCCAGGTCCGTCACCTCGCAGCCCATGCGGCGCAACAGGCTGTTCAGGAAAAACCGGTTGGAGTTGTAGATGGCACCGGGCGCCATGTCCTGCGGCGCCACCGTGCCAGGCATGACCAACTCGTCACCGGTGGAAAACAGGGCCACGCGCGGACGGCGCAGCACGCTCAAGCGGTCCATGCCAATGCTGGCGGCCAGGCCGAGCTCGGCCGGGCCCAGACGCTGGCCTTGGGTGAGGACTACGGCGCCGCTGGCAACGTCTTCGCCGGCACGGCGAATCCACTGGCCGGGCTGGGGCAGGCTGTTGACTTGCACCTGGGCTGGGGTGCCTTGCGTTGCGGCGGCACCTGCGACCTCGGTAATGGTCAGGCAGTCCTCCTGCATCACCACCGCATCCGCACCAAATGGAATGGGCGCACCGGTAAAAATGCGGGCCACAGTGCCGGGCTGCAAGGCAGCTCCCGCGGCGCCCGCCGGTATGCGCTGCGACACCGCCATTTGGACACCGACCGCAGCCACATCCTGGCAACGCAGGGCATAACCGTCCATGGAGCTGTTGTCCTGCGGCGGCACATGCAGAGCGGACACCACCTCTTGGGCCAGCACGCGGCCATCCGCGTCAAGCGTAGCGACCTGCTCGGTCGCGGCGATGGGCTGTACGGACGCCAGCAGTTGCTGCAGCGCCTCTGCCAGCGGTTTGAGCGGCGCGCGCTGCGGTGTGGTGGCCATGGTAAAGGTCGGGTTCAGGTGGAGTGGAGGTCTAGGAGCGGCCGCACATCAGTAGCCGCATTCCCGTGCGATCAAGGCCTTGATGGGCGCGGCATCCGCCGCCATCAGCTGCATCCGTTTGGGCAGGGCTTCTATGCCCTCAAAGCCCACAGGGCGCTCGGGCTCACGGCCCAGGGCTTCCACAATGGTGGCGGCAAATTTGATGGGCAAGGCAGTTTCCAGCACTACCATGGGCATACCAACGCTGCGCTTTTCCAGCGCCACCTTAAGGGCGTCGGCGGTGTGCGTGTCGATCATGAAGCCGTGCTGTTCCCAGGTCGCGCGTATGGTGGCCAGACGGTCGGCATGCGTGCTTTTGCCACTGACAAAGCCGTAGCGGCTGGCGGCCTGTGCAAACTGCGGATCGGCGCTCAGGTCAAAGCGGCCGTCCTTGCTCAAGGCATCGCCAAACAAGGCTTTCACGCGCGCGCCATCACGGCCTAGCAGGTCGAACACAAAGCGCTCGAAATTGCTGGCCTTGGAGATGTCCATGGAGGGGCTGGAGGTCTCGAAGGTGTCGGCACTGCCGCGCACGCGGTAGACACCGGTGCGGAAGAACTCGTCCAGCACATCGTTCTCATTGGTGGCCACCACCAGCTGGGCAATCGGCAGGCCCATCATGCGCGCCACATGGCCGGCACAGACGTTGCCAAAGTTGCCGCTGGGCACGGCGAACGACACCTTTTCGGCATTGCTTTGTGTGGCCTGGATGTAGCCGGCAAAGTAGTACACCACCTGGGCCAGCAGACGCGCCCAGTTGATGGAGTTCACCGTGCCAATCTTGTACTTGCGCTTGAAGTCCAGGTCGTTGCTGACGGCCTTGACGATGTCCTGGCAGTCATCAAACACACCTTCCACGGCGATATTGTAGATGTTGGCGTCTTGCAGGCTGAACATCTGGGCCTGCTGGAAGGGGCTCATGCGGCCGTGCGGGCTGGTCATGAAGACGCGCACGCCCTTTTTGCCGCGCATGGCGTATTCGGCCGCGCTGCCGGTGTCACCACTGGTGGCGCCCAGAATGTTGAGTTCTTCGCCGCGGCGTGCCAATTCGTACTCGAACAGATTGCCCAGCAGCTGCATGGCCACGTCTTTGAAGGCCAGGGTCGGGCCGTTGGACAGGGCCTCGATCCACAGGCCGTCTTCCACGTGGCGCAGGGGCACGATTTCGCCGGTGCCGAACACCTCGGCGGTATAGGTCTTGGCGCACAGGGCGCGCAAATCGGTGGCGGGAATGTCGTCAATGTAGAGCGACAGTACCTCGAAGGCCAGCGCGGCGTAGCCTTGCTCATGGTAGACGGTGCGCCAGTTGGCCAGCATGGCATCCGTGACTTGCGGATAGGCTTCCGGCAGGTACAAACCGCCATCGGGCGCCAGGCCCTCCAGCAGGATTTCGCAAAAGCGCTTGCGTTCGGTAGATGAGGCCGCGGCCCGGGTGCTGAGGTATTTCATGCCAGTTCTTCCTTGCGGATGCGGGTGATGGGTTCCAGCACCGTGGGCAGGGCCTGCATGGCGGCCAGGGCCACGTTCATCTTGGCTTCCACGCAGTCGTGGGTCAGGATGATGAGGTCGGTTTGCGTCGCGTCGGCGCCACCGACTTCGTCGGCCTCGCGCTGCAGCACGGCGTCTATGCTGATGCCAGACTCGGCCAGGATGCCGGTCACCTTGGCCAGCACGCCGGCCTGGTCGGCCACGCGCAAACGCAGGTAGTAGCTGGTCACCACATCGGCCATGGGCAGGATGGGGGTGTTGCTCATCGCGTTGGGCTGGAAAGCCAGGTGGGGCACGCGCTGGGCCGAGTCGGCCGTGTGTAGACGGGTGATGTCCACCAGGTCGGCAATCACGGCGCTGGCGGTGGGCTCGGAGCCCGCGCCCTTGCCGTAGTACAGCGTGGTGCCCACGGCGTCGCACTGGACAACTACCGCGTTCATGGCGCCTTCGACGTTGGCGATCAAACGCTTGCTGGGTACCAGGCTGGGGTGCACGCGCAGCTCAATGCCTTCTGGGCGGCGCTTGGCAATGCCCAGGAGCTTGATGCGGTAGCCCAGTTGCTCGGCGTACTTGATGTCCTGGGCAGAGAGCTTGGTAATACCCTCCACATAGGCCTTGTCAAACTGCACCGGAATACCAAAGGCGATGGCCGACATGATGGTGGCCTTGTGGGCAGCGTCGATGCCCTCTATGTCAAAGGTGGGATCGGCCTCGGCGTCACCCAGGCGCTGCGCTTCCTTGAGCACCACGCCAAAGTCCAGGCCCTTGGATCGCATCTCGGAGAGGATGAAGTTGGTGGTGCCGTTGATGATGCCGGCAATCCATTCGATGCGGTTGGCCGTCAGCCCTTCGCGCAGCGCCTTGATGATGGGAATACCGCCGGCCACAGCGGCTTCAAACGCCACCATCACGCCCTTGGCGGAGGCAGCTGCAAAAATTTCGGTGCCGTGCACGGCCAGCAGCGCCTTGTTGGCGGTGACCACATGCTTGCCAGCGGCAATGGCTTCGAGCACCAGGGTCTTGGCAATGCCGTAGCCGCCAATCAGCTCGATGACGATATCGATGTCCGGGTTGGCAATCACCTTGCGGGCGTCGTTCACCACCTGCACGTCGGCTCCGACCACGGCACGGGCACGCGCTTCGTCCAGGTCGGCCACCATGGTGATTTCGATGCCACGGCCAGCGCGACGCTGGATTTCCTGCTGGTTGCGCTTGAGCACATTGAAAGTGCCGCTGCCTACAACGCCAATGCCCAAAAGGCCTACTTGAATCGGTTTCATACAGTTATTCGCTTAAAAATAGGGGAGCCTGCGCATGCGCTGGCCGCTGTCAAAGGGATGGATAAGGCTTGGTTCTGCAGAGCAAGGACGGCGCCTTCAGGTGCCGTGCCGCTTGCGGTAGGTTTCCAGGAATTTGGCCACCCGGCCAACGGCTTCGCGCAGGTCGTCTTCGTGCGGCAAAAACACAATGCGGAAGTGGTCTGGCGTCTTCCAGTTAAAGCCGGTGCCCTGCACCAGCATGACCCGGGTTTCCTGCAGCAATTCCATGAAAAACTGCTGGTCGTCGGCAATCGGATAGACCTGGGGATCCAACTTGGGAAACATGTACAGCGCGGCACTGGGCTTGACGCAGCTCACGCCCGGAATAGCGGTGATCAACTCGTGCGCCAGGTCGCGCTGGCGGCGCAGGCGACCACCCTCGCACACCAAGTCGTTGATGCTCTGGTGCCCACCCAAGGCGGTCTGGATCGCCCACTGGCCCGGCACATTGGAGCACAGGCGCATATTGGAGAGCATGTTCAGGCCCTCAATGTAGTCGCGGGCCACGCGTTTGTCGCCCGACACCACCATCCAGCCGGCGCGGTAGCCGCAGGAGCGGTAGCTTTTGGACAGCGAATTGAAGGTCAAGGTCAGCACGTCTTCGCTCAGTGACGCAATCGGCGTGTGTTTGACTCCGTCGTACAGCACCTTGTCGTACACCTCGTCGGCAAAAATCACCAGACCGTGTTCGCGCGCAATGTCCACAATGGCCTGCAGCAATTCATCGGAATACAGGGCGCCGGTCGGGTTGTTGGGGTTGATCACCACAATACCCTTGGTGCGCGGTGTGATCTTGGCGCGGATGTCGTTCAGGTTCGGCATCCAGCCATTGGACTCATCGCAGATGTAGTGCACCGGGCTGCCGCCGGACAGGCTGGCCGCAGCGGTCCACAGCGGGTAGTCAGGGGCCGGCAGCAGCAGCTCGTCGCCATCGTCGAGCAGACCGTTGGTGGCCATCACAATCAGTTCAGAAGCGCCGTTGCCCAGGTAGATGTCATCCAGGGTCACGCCCAGAATGCCTTGCTTCTGGGTTTCGTGCATGACCGCCTTGCGCGCCGCAAAAATACCCTTGCTGTCCGAATAGCCGGCCGAGTTGGGCAGGTTGCGGATCATGTCCTGCTGGATCTCTTCGGGCGAATCAAAGCCAAACACCGCCAGGTTGCCGATGTTGAGTTTGATGATTTTTTGCCCCTCTTCCTCCATCTGCCGGGCACGGTCCATGATGGGGCCGCGGATGTCGTAGCAGACGTTGGCCAGCTTGGCTGATTTTCGAATGGTTCTCAAAGTCTCTCCAACAAGGGTTGCAGGGCGAAACCTATAATTTGACCACAGTTATTCCCCCGTTTTTCACCTGCAGCCCCCACCATGAAACTTCAACCCGACGCCGCCAGCGGCCCCAGCATCACCGGCTACGGAGCGGGATGGGTCAGTGTCAACGGCGAGAAGTTCACCCACAACCTCTTTGTCAACGCTCAGTCCGGCAGCGCTCTGTGGCAATGCCCCGGATTTGAGGCTTTGCAGCCGGAGCACTTCGACCCCTTCATTGCCTTGCAGCCCGAGCTGATCATTTTTGGCAGTGGTGAGCGCATTCGCTTCCCCCATCCGAGCTGCCTGCAAAACCTGTATGCCCAGCGCATAGGGGTGGAAACCATGGACACCCAGGCCGCTTGCCGCACCTTTAATTTTCTGGCGGCCGAGGGACGAAGGGTGATAGCCGCACTGCTGCTGTGAATTCGCAAGGCTGCGGCAAGGGGTGGGCGTGCGTTTCAGAGTAAAATCCTGGGTTGCGGTCTAGGGTAGTTGCCGTTTGCCCGGTTCCCACCCTTCACCATGCCTGACACCTGCACGCGAGACTTTTATATCCTATGGCGATTGTTGTCAATAAACCCCTCCCCGAGTTCGAAGCCAATGCGACCGGTGGCATCAAGGTGACCAACACCTCTCACAATGGCAAAACCATGGTCTTGTATTTCTATCCGAAAGACAATACCCCGGGTTGCACCACGGAAGCCATGCAGTTCCGTGACAAGTACAAGGACTTTGTGAAAGCCGGCGCCACCGTGTTTGGCGTGTCCCGCGACAACATGAAGTCCCACGATGAGTTCAAGACCAAGCTGGAATTGCCCTTTGAGCTGATCGCCGACACCGAAGAAAAAATGTGCCACATGTTTGGCGTGGTCAAGAACAAGATCATGTACGGCAAGAAGGTCAAGGGCATTGAACGCAGCACCTTTCTGGTCGGCGCCGATGGCCTGCTCAAGGAAGAATGGCGCGGCCTGAAGGTGCCCGGCCATGTGGACGACGTTCTCAAGTCGGTCAAGATGCTCAACAAAAAGGCCGCCTAAGCCTTTACAGGGGATGGCGCATGTTGTTTTGAGACACCGGCTCTGGCAGTGTCTCAAAGCTTATGCATAATGGCCTATATGCCGTTGATTCCAGAGACTGCGCTCCCGACAAAAGCCACCTTGGCTCCAGGTGGCTTTTTCACTTTTGCGGCATTGTTTTTTCCTCAACCTTTTTCACGAGCCACACCACATGCCACTGCCTCCTGCCCCTTCCAAGCGTGCCGACAGTCTGCCTGCCAAAGCCTTTGATGCCTCGGCACAGGCCCCCCGCCGGCCGCAACGCAAAACCGTGAGTGTTGAGGTTTCGCAATCCCCTGTTGCTATCGTTGTTGCAAACAATGTCGTGGTACCGATTGGCAAGCCGGTGCAAAACAAGCCCGTCGCCAAAGAAGCGCCCCCGTACCAGCCGCAGGTTGCCGCCCTAGAGTCGGCTGTACGGGCCGACAAGCCGGTTGCCAGCAAGCCCGAGGCCAGCACCAAACGCAGCAAGCGTGTCCACACCGGGCCGACCAAGCTGTTTGTGTTGGACACCAATGTGCTGATGCACGACCCCATGTGCCTGTTCCGCTTTGAAGAGCACGACATCTATTTGCCCATGATCGTGCTCGAAGAGCTCGATGGCCACAAAAAGGGCATGACCGAAGTCGCCCGCAACGCCCGCCAGACGAGCCGCACGTTGGACGCTTTGGCCGGCACACCGGGTGCAGACATCACCGCTGGATTCCAGTTGGCCAGCACCGGCCACCGTGAAGCGCGCGGCAAGCTGCTGTTCCAGACCCAGCCGCTGGACTACGCCTTGCCCACCAGCCTGCCCCAGGGCAAGGCTGACAACCAGATCCTGGGCGTGGTGGAGGCCCTGCGCAAGCAGTTCGCACCGCGCGAGGTGGTGCTGGTGTCCAAGGACATCAATATGCGCGTCAAGGCGCGCGCCCTGGGCCTGGCCACCGACGACTACCAGAACGACAAGACGCTGGAAGACGGCGATTTGCTGTATGCCGGCTCGCTCGCACTGCCCTCCGACTTCTGGGCCACCCATGGCCAGGCCGTGGAAAGCTGGCAGCAAGGCGCACACACCTTTTACAAGGTGGATGGCCCCACGGTTCCGAATATGCTGATCAACCAGTTTGTCTACTTCGAGTCGCCCGGAGAGCCCAGCCTGTATGCCCGCGTGACCGAAATTCGCGGCACGACGGCGGTCCTGAAAACATTGAAGGACTTCAACCACCTGAAGAACGCGGTCTGGGGTGTGACCACCCGCAACCGCGAGCAGAACTTCGCCATGAACCTGCTGACCGATCCGGAAGTGGACTTCGTGACACTGACCGGCACGGCCGGCACCGGCAAGACCCTGATGGCCTTAGCCGCTGGCCTGACGCAGGTGCTGGACGACCGCCGCTACACCGAAATCATCGTCACCCGCGCCACTGTGAGTGTGGGCGAAGACATAGGCTTTCTGCCCGGTACCGAAGAAGAAAAGATGGGCCCCTGGATGGGCGCGCTGGATGACAACCTGGAAGTGCTGGGCAAGACCGATACCAGTGCCGGTGAATGGGGACGTGCTGCCACCAATGAACTGATCCGCAGCCGCATCAAGATCAAGAGCATGAACTTCATGCGGGGCCGCACCTTCCTGAACAAGTACGTAATCATCGATGAGGCGCAAAACTTGACGCCCAAGCAGATGAAAACGCTGATTACCCGGGCCGGACCTGGCACCAAGATCATCTGCATGGGCAATCTGGCGCAGATCGATACGCCTTACCTGACCGAAGGGTCGTCCGGCCTGACCTTTGCCGTGGACCGCTTCAAGGGCTGGCCACATGGCGGGCACATCACCCTGGCGCGGGGCGAGCGTTCGCGCCTGGCGGACTTTGCCAGTGAAGTGCTCTAACCCAGCGCCGGGCCGCCCCTAGCCG
>JAYVNF010000313.1:0-12844 GCA_043758575.1 Rhodoferax sp. | reverse complement strand
CAATCTGCTGGCCGGTAAATCTGGTATTGGCCTGATTACCCACTTTGATGCCTCTGCTTTTGCCTGCAAGATTGCCGGCGAGGTGCGTGGTTTCAATTTGGAGTCGTACATGACGACCAAAGAAGCCCGCACCATGGATACCTTTATCCACTACGGTATTGCGGCAGCCATGCAGGCTGTGGCCGACGCCGGTCTGCCCACAGGCGACGCTCTGGGTGAAGAAGAAGCCACCCGCATTGGTTGCGTGATTGGTTCCGGTATCGGCGGCTTGCCCCTGATTGAAGAAACTCGCACCGAATTGATGGCGCGCGGCCCGCGCCGTATTTCGCCTTTCTTTGTGCCGGCCTCCATCATCAACATGACCGCTGGTCACGTGTCCATGCGCTGCGGCTTCAAGGGCCCCAACATTGCCATCGTCACGGCCTGCACCACTGGTCTGCATTGCATCGGTGAAGCCGGTCGCATGATTGAGTATGGGGATGCCGACGTCATGGTCGCTGGCGGCTCCGAAGCCACCATTTCGCCTCTGGGTGTGGGCGGCTTTGCCTCCATGCGGGCGCTCAGTACCCGCAACGACGACCCCACCACGGCTTCGCGCCCCTGGGACCGCGACCGGGAAGGTTTCGTGCTGGGTGAGGGCGGTGGCGTGGTGGTGCTGGAAGAGTACGAGCACGCCAAGGCGCGCGGTGCCCGTATCTATGCCGAGCTCGCGGGCTTTGGCATGAGTGCCGACGCCGGCCACATGACCGCTCCCAATATGGACGGCCCGCGCCGGGCCATGGTCAACGCCATGCGCAATGCCGGTGTCAACCCCGACCAGATCGACTACCTCAACGCGCACGGCACCTCCACGCCGCTGGGCGACATCAACGAAACCAATGCCATCAAGGCAGCGCTGGGTGATGCGGCCAAGAAGACCGTGGTGAACTCCACCAAGTCCATGACCGGCCACTTGCTGGGCGGTGCCGGCGGCCTGGAGTCGGTGGTCACCATTCTGGCGATCTACCACCAGAAGAGTCCGCCCACCATCAACCTGTTCAACCAGGACCCGGAGTGCGATCTGGACTACTGCGCCAACACCGCGCGCGACATGCGCATCGATGTGGCCCTGAAGAACAACTTCGGCTTTGGCGGAACCAATGGTTCCCTGGTCTTCAAGCGTATCTAAACCGCCTTCGCACAGGGTGTAGGCCATGTACCTGCCCCCTGCTGCGGCGTGGGATGTGGGCCGGACGCACTGGCAGCGTCGTGCCTTGCTTGCCCTGGTCGCGCTGGACCTGCTGGTCAGCGCCGGTTTTTGCTACAGCCAGCGCTGGAGCAGTACCACTTTCTTCTTGCTTCTGCTCAATGCTGCGTGCGCCGGGTTTGCAGCCATGGGTCTGCGCCGGGGCCCGCGTGGAAAGCTGCGTTGGGACGGTGGGCATTGGTATTGGTCCGCTGAACAGGACCATGCTGTGCTGCAATTGGCCTGTGTGATGGACCTGCAGCGTTGCATGCTCTTGCGCGTTGCCTGCCTACCTGGGGCAAACCTGTGGCTTTGGCTGGAGAGCCCCAGTATGAGTGAACCCTGGCTGGCCCTGCGCCGAGCCGTGGTGGCCGGTCGGGATGCGCCGCAGGCGCAGTCGCTGCACTCTTTACCGGAGTGACATCCAGGTGTGCCCTTGAGCGTGGAAAATCAGCCCACACCTCTGAGCAGGTTTGTCTGGTTCAACCGTTAATTTTTGAAATGATTGGAAATTCACAATGAAGGCTCGGATATTTGGCGCCATGCGCGCCGTCCTGACCGTGGCAACCATTTCCGCTGCGGTATTCGTCGTCACTGCACCAGTGCAAATGGTGCAGGCCCAAGCCCGTGCTTTGCCGGACTTCACGGATCTGGTGGACCAGGTGGGCCCTTCGGTGGTCAACATCCGGACCTCTGAAAAAGTCGTGGTGCGCCCGCAGCAGGGCGGGCCCAACGAAGAGGAGATGCTGGACTTCTTCCGGCGCTTCGGACTGCCCATTCCGAATATGCCTAAGCAGGCACCCAAGAAGGCCCAGCCCCAGCAGCCCCAGCTGCCGCAGGAAGAGGAGCAGCCCAAGGGCGTGGGCTCCGGCTTTATCCTCTCTGCGGACGGCCTGATCATGACCAATGCCCACGTCGTGGATGGCGCCGACGAGGTGCTGGTCACGCTGACCGACAAACGCGAGTTCAAGGCCAAGATCATTGGCGCAGACCAGCGTTCGGATATCGCTTTGGTGAAGATTGAGGCGACCGGTTTGCCGGCCGTTAAGGTGGGCGACGTAGGCCGGCTGCGGGTGGGTGAATGGGTGATGGCGATTGGTTCCCCCTTTGGCCTCGAGAACTCGGTGACGGCCGGCATTGTGAGTGCCAAGCTGCGCGACACCGGAGACTACCTGCCTTTTATCCAGACCGACGTGGCCATTAATCCCGGCAACTCGGGCGGACCGCTGATCAATATGCGCGGCGAAGTGGTAGGCGTGAACAGCCAGATCTATTCGCGCTCGGGTGGCTACATGGGCATCTCGTTTGCCATTCCCATGGATGAGGCGGTGCGTGTGAGCGACCAGCTGCGCACCCTGGGGCGCGTGACCCGTGGACGCATGGGCGTGCAGATTGACCAGGTCAGCAAGGAAGTGGCCGAGTCCATAGGCCTGGGCAAGCCCATAGGCGCCCTGGTGCGCAGTGTCGAGGCGGGCTCACCCGCAGAGAAGGGCGGCGTGGAGGCTGGTGACATCATCACCCGGTTCGATGGCCACGTGATTGAAAAATCCAGTGACCTGCCGCGCATGGTGGGTGCCACCAAGCCGGGCACGCGCAGCACAGTGACGGTGTTTCGCCGCGGCACCACGCGGGAATTGAGTGTGGTGGTGGCGGAGCTTGAGGCCGACAAGGCGGTTGCCAAAGCAGCGCCGCAGAAAGAAGAGAAGCCCCGAGCCTCGGTTGCCGCTCAGTCCTTTGGGCTGGCGGTAGCGGAGTTGAGCGATGCGCAAAAGAAAGAGCTGGGCATCAAGGGTGGTGTACGGGTGGAGGCCGCAACCGACGCTGCCGCACGGGGTGGCCTGCGCGAGGGCGATGTGATCTTGCAGGTGGGCAATGTGGATGTGGCTTCGGTGAAGGAATTCGACGCCGTGGTGGCCAAGTTCGACAAATCCCGGGGCATGAGCGTGCTGTTCCGGCGTGCCGAATGGACGCAGTACACGGTTCTGAAAGCCGCCAAATAGCCGTCCAGGTGCCCCAGACAACCCCATGCCACAGCAGGTTATGGGGTTGTTTTTTGGGGGCGCTGGCATTTTTTAAGGGCCTGCAAAGTTCCGAACAGAAGTCTGCAGGTGCTAACTTGTTTGGGTGGTTAGTCCATTTTGGTTAGAATGGAGTCCGTTGCTAGCCCGCTTTGGCTATATAGCATGGCTGAAAGTCCATGATATGGGATGTTTTTGGTGAGCCCACAGGCGATCCACAGTTCACCCACATGTTGTCCTTGAAGTCACCCCGGTTTTTGTGAATAAGTTGTGCATAAGTTTACTGTTGTGGACTTGCAACTGTCCTTTGGTTCAAATTTTTTGCCTGTGATCCCTGCACTTTTTGCCTACAATGAAGTTCCAACTTTCGCAGTTGCCAAAAGATTGTTGGTTCAGGGCGCGTCCAGACCGGACGCGCCCTTTTTTCTTGCCTGCTCGTTTTAATTCAATCACTTGAAGCTCTCCCTTGATGAATCACATCAGAAATTTTTCGATCATTGCGCACATTGATCACGGCAAATCCACCTTGGCCGACCGTTTGATTCAACGCTGCGGAGGCCTTGAAGCACGTGAAATGGAAGCCCAGGTTCTGGACTCGATGGACATCGAGAAAGAGCGTGGGATAACCATCAAGGCGCAAACCGCATCGCTTAAATACAAGGCACTTGATGGGCAGATCTACAACCTCAATTTGATCGACACACCAGGACACGTGGACTTCTCGTATGAGGTGAGCCGATCGCTGTCTGCGTGCGAAGGTGCACTGCTGGTTGTCGATGCCAGCCAGGGTGTGGAAGCGCAGACGGTTGCCAACTGCTACACCGCGTTGGACCTCGGCGTGGAGGTGGTGCCGGTCTTGAACAAGATCGATTTGCCCAACGCCGATCTGGACAACGCGCGCAGTGAAATCGAAGACGTGATTGGCATCGATGCCACCGACGCCATTCCCTGTTCTGCCAAGACGGGTATCGGTATCGACGAGATTTTGGAAGCCATCGTGGCGCGCATCCCGGCACCCAGAGGCAATCCCGATGCGCCCTTGCGGGCCATGATCATTGACAGCTGGTTTGACAGTTACGTCGGCGTGGTGATGCTGGTGCGCGTGGTCGATGGCCGCCTGGGCAAGGGCGAGCGTATCAAGATGATGGCCTCAGGTGCCAGCTACAACGCCGACAACCTGGGCGTGTTCACGCCCGCCAACGAACCACGCCAGTCGCTCGAAGCCGGCGAGGTGGGTTACATCATTGCTGGCATCAAGGAGTTGCAGGCGGCCAAGGTGGGCGATACCGTCACGCTGATCAAAGCTGGGACCGGCGGCGCTGCCGCTACGGCCACCGAGGCCTTGCCCGGCTTCAAGGAAATCCAGCCGCAGGTGTTTGCAGGTCTCTATCCTACCGAAGCCAGCGAATACGACTCGCTGCGCGACGCGCTGGAGAAGCTCAAGCTCAATGATGCTTCGCTGCACTACGAGCCCGAGGTGTCTCAGGCCCTGGGCTTTGGCTTTCGCTGCGGTTTCCTGGGCTTGCTGCACATGGAGATCGTGCAGGAGCGCCTGGAGCGCGAGTTCGACCAGGACCTGATCACCACCGCACCCAGCGTGGTCTATGAGGTGATGAAGAACGATGGCGAAGTGCTTACCGTAGAGAACCCCTCCAAGATGCCGGAGGTGGGCAAGACCGCAGAAATCCGCGAGCCCATCGTCACCGTGCACCTCTATATGCCGCAGGAATATGTGGGCGTGGTAATGACGCTGGCCAACCAAAAGCGTGGCGTGCAAATGAACATGGCCTACAAGGGCCGCCAAGTGGTGCTCACCTATGAGATGCCGTTGGCCGAAATCGTGCTGGACTTCTTTGACAAGCTCAAGTCGGTGAGCCGCGGTTATGCCTCCATGGACTACGAGTTCAAGGAGTACCGGGCCGCCGACGTGGTCAAGGTCGATATCCTGCTCAATAGCGAGAAGGTCGATGCCCTGTCCATCATGCTGCACCGATCGCAGTCGGCCTACCGGGGCCGCGCCGTGGTGGCCAAGATGCGCGAGATCATTTCGCGCCAGATGTTTGACGTCGCCATCCAGGCCGCCATCGGTGCCAACATCATCGCCCGTGAGACAATCAAGGCGCTGCGCAAGAACGTGCTCGCCAAGTGCTACGGCGGCGATATTTCGCGCAAAAAGAAGCTCCTTGAGAAACAAAAAGCAGGCAAGAAACGCATGAAGCAAATCGGTTCGGTTGAAGTTCCCCAGGAAGCCTTCCTGGCCATTCTGCAGGTGGAAGATTGATGCAAGCTCTGACCGCCGCCATTCTGGGCGCCTTTGTTGTGTATGCCGGGTCCTGGTACCTCGGCCTGGTGGAGGGCAACTTCGCCCTGCTGTTGTTTCTGGCCTCGGTGGTGACCGGTGTCTACTGGTTGGCCGAGCGCCTCTACTTTCTGCCGCGCCGCGCGGCAGCCGTGGCAGCACTGGAAGCCAACGACGTACAGCGGCGTGCCGAACTCTCCAAAATGGGCATTGCCCAGGTGGATGGAGACATCACGCAGGCCAAAGTGAAGTTGTACATGCAGCCTTGGTGGCTGGACTGGACCGCCGGTTTGTTCCCGGTGATCATTACCGTGTTTTTGCTGCGCTCGTTTTTGTTCGAGCCCTTCAAGATTCCGTCGGGCTCCATGATCCCCACGCTGCTGGTGGGCGACCTGATCCTGGTGAACAAGTTCACCTACGGCCTGCGCCTGCCGGTGCTCAACACCCAGATCACCGAAGGCAACAAGCCTCAGCGCGGTGATGTGATGGTATTTCGCTACCCGCCCAAGCCCAGCCTGGACTACATCAAGCGCGTGGTGGGTGTGCCGGGTGACACCGTGGCGTACCTGAACAAACGCCTCACCATCAATGGCCAGGTGCAGCCCACCGCAGCCATACCCGAGTTCTTTGATGAAGACGCGATGCGCTACTTCAAGCAGTACGAAGAGGTGCTGGGCGAGAAGAGGCACCGCTTGCTCAATGACGATGATCGTCCTGCCTTTGTTCCGGGCGCGGACAAATTCCCCGGCTATGAAGGCTGTAGCTACACCATAGAGGGTGTGACCTGCAAGGTACCCGCTGGACAGTACTTCATGATGGGTGACAATCGGGATAACTCCATGGACTCCCGCTACTGGGGATTTGTGCCGGAGCGCAATATCGTGGGCAAGGCGATTTTTGTGTGGATGAACTTCAGCAATCTCAAGCGGATTGGTTTCTTCAATTGACATGGGCAGGTGAATTCAATGGCAGCTCAACGCAAATCCAGGCAACGCGGCATTTCCTTTTTCGGACTGCTTATTTTTGGCGCCATCCTGGCCATGGCTGGTGTGGTAGCAGCCCAGGTTTTTCCCACCGTGGTGGAGTTCATGGCGGTTCAGAAGGCGGCTCAAAGAGCAGCCATCGAAGGGCAGACGCCGGCTGAAATCCGCATGGTCTTTGACAAGGCCGCGATTATTGATGACATCAAGTCTATGCAGTCCAAAGATCTGGATATCAGCAAGCAGGGTGACAAGATCGTGGTGTCTTTTGCCTATGAACGCGAAATCCATTTGGCCGGACCGGCATTTTTGACGCTGAAATACGAAGGTCGATCCAAATAAGGTGGCCGATAGTCTCCAGGAGTTGCAACGCCGCTTGCAACATGCGTTTGCCACACCGTCACTGCTCACGCGTGCCTTAACGCACCGCAGTTTTTCTGCCGACCATTACGAGCGCCTGGAGTTTTTGGGCGACTCGGTCCTGGGTCTGGCGATTTCAGACCTGCTCTACGCCCGTCTGGGCAGCTTGCCCGAAGGCGATTTATCGCGCGTGCGTGCCAATCTGGTCAAGCAAGAAACCTTGCACCAACTCGCCCTGGGTTTAGGCCTGGCCGATTTGCTGCGCCTGGGCGAGGGCGAGGTGCGCTCTGGCGGCCAGAAGCGCCCCTCCATATTGGCCGATGCCCTGGAAGCGGTGATTGGCGCGGTGTACCTGGATGCCGGTTTCACCACCGCCCAGGCCCTGGTGCAGCGTCTGTTTCAGGCCGTGGAGATCAATCCGCAAATGGACGCCATTGGCAAGGACGCCAAGACTGCGTTGCAGGAATGGCTGCAGGGGCGCAAGATGAAGCTGCCGCTCTACAAGGTGGTGGGCACCCTGGGCGCGGCCCACAAACAGACCTTTGACGTGGAGTGTGAAATTCCCGAACTTCGCCTGGCAGAGCGCGGCATTGGCGGTTCGCGCCGTGCCGGTGAACAGGCCGCAGCCATCGCCATGTTGCAAACACTCCAAACCAAATACCCGCCATGACCGCTCCTAAAACCCCCCCTCCCCAAGCCGTATTCAAGACCAAAACCAAGGCAGAGAAAGAGGCCGCCAAGCCACAAAAGAAGGCCGTAAGCGGCCCTGACGCGCTGAAGAAGCCGCCCGTGGCTGCCAAGGCGGCTAAAAAAGTGCCTGTGGAGCGTGTGGCCGAGTCGGCCGCCGACAGCCAGCCCGACCTGAACGCCATGCTCGAAGGCCTGCTCAAGAGCACGCCGCGCCTGACTGAGCCCGGCACCCAGGTCGAGGGCCAGCGCTGCGGCCTGGTGGCCATTGTGGGCAAGCCCAATGTCGGCAAGTCCACTTTGCTGAATGCCTTGGTCGGGCAAAAAATCAGCATCACTTCGCGCAAGGCGCAGACCACGCGCCACCGCATCACCGGCATGCACACCCAGGGCGCCACGCAGTTTGTGTTTGTCGACACACCGGGTTTTCAAACCCTGCATGGCAATGCGCTTAACAAATCGCTGAACAAGGCCGTGCAGGGCGCGGTGTCGGATGTGGACCTGATTTTGCTGGTGGTCGAGGCCGGCAGCTTCACGCCAGCCGACGCCCGCGTGCTGGCACTTCTGGGCAAAGACATTCCCACCATTCTGGTGGCCAACAAGCTCGACAACGTGCACCGCCGCGGTGACATCGCGCCCTGGTTGCAGGAGATGCAGCAAAAGCACGCCTTTGCCGAATTCGTGCCCATGTCGGCCAAGAATGCCAAAGACGTGGAGCGCCTGCTGGGCGTGTGCGAGCGTTTTCTGCCCGAGCAGGCCTGGTGGTATGGCGAGGATGAACTCACCGACCGCAGCGAAAAATTCCTGGCCAGCGAGCTGGTGCGCGAAAAGTTATTCCGCCTGACCGGCGACGAGTTGCCCTATACCTCCACCGTGGTGATCGACAAGTTCGAAGAAGAGCCACCGCAGAGGAAGGGCCAGAAGCGCCTGCTGCGCATTGCCGCCACCATCGTGGTGGAGCGCGACGGCCACAAGGCCATGGTGATTGGCGACAAGGGCGAGCGCATCAAGCGCATCGGCATGGAGACCCGGGTGGAACTGGAAAAACTGGCCGACGCCAAGGTGTTTCTGGAGCTCTGGGTGAAGGTGCGCTCCGGCTGGGCCGATGATGCGGCGCGGGTGCGCAGTTTTGGCTACGAGTAAGCGATTCTCGGACGAACCAGCCTTTGTGCTGCACCGCTACGACTGGAGCGAGTCCAGCCTGATCGTGGAGGTGTTCACGCGCAACCATGGGCGCATCGCGCTGGTGGCCAAGGGGGCCAAACGGCCCACGTCGAGCTTCAGGCCCATCTTGCTGCCCTTGCAGCCCCTGCATCTGGCCTTTGGCGGCGATGCGGAAATCCGTTCCCTCAAGAGTGCCGAGTGGCAGGGTGGCCATGTCATGCCCACGGGCGACGCCTTGTTGTCCGGCTACTACCTCAACGAGCTGCTGCTGACCTTGTTGGCGCGCGACGATCCGCATCCCCATTTGTTTGAAATCTACGCCCGCGTGGTGCAGGTGATTGCCAGCGAGCATGGCGAAGTCTTGCAGGCGGCGCTGCGCACCTGGGAGTTGCTGCTGCTGCGCGAGATTGGCCTCTTGCCACAGCTGGACCGCCAGACCCTAACGCTGGCGCCATTGGACGATGCCACCCGCTACACCCTGGTGCCCGAAGGCGGCCTGCGCCAGGCCCAAACTGAGGAGCGTGGCGCACTCAGCGGGGCGCAATGGATACAGCTGCAGGCGGCCATCCAGGACGACGCCCCTTTCACCACCACCTTGCGTGCCTGCGCCGAGATGATGGCTGAACTCAAGCCGCAGCTGCGCTTGCTGCTGCACTACCATTGCGGGGTCAAGACACTGCGTTCCCGGCAAATGATGATGGACATACAAGCCCTATGAATACCGCTGCCCGCACCCCCACCGCCCTTTCGGTCAACCTCAACAAGGTGGCCCTGGTGCGCAACACGCGCCATCTGGGCATCCCTAGCGTGACGCGCGCGGCCACCCTGTGCCTGCAGGCCGGCGCATCGGGTATCACCGTGCATCCACGGCCCGACGCGCGCCACATCCGTGACCATGACGTGCTCGAACTGGCGGCCCTGCTGCAGAGCTGGCCGGGGCGCGAATTCAATGTCGAAGGCAACCCCTTTCACAACCTGATGGACTGTGTGGCCGATCTGCGCGCGCGCAATTTGCCGGTGCACCAGGTGACCTTTGTGCCCGACGGCGAAGGCCAGTTCACCAGCGACCATGGCTGGAGTTTCCCGGCCGACGCTGAACGTTTGCGCCCCCTCATTGCGCAAGCCCATGCGCTGGGCCTGCGCGTGAGCCTGTTCATGGACGCCGAAGTGGGCGCCATGCAGGCTGCCAAGGACGTGGGTGCTGACCGTGTGGAGCTCTACACCGAGCCCTATGCCGCCGCCTGGGGCACGCCAGAGCAGGGCGCCCAGCTGGCGCGCTTTGCCGCCGCTGCCCAAGCCGCGCTGGATGCCGGCCTGGGCGTGAACGCCGGCCACGACCTGAACCGCGACAACCTGGCGGCCTTTGTGCAGCAGGTGTCGGGTGTCAGCGAAGTGTCGATTGGCCACGCACTGATTGCCGATGCACTGGAGCTGGGCTATGCAGCCACGGTGCGGGCTTATCTGGAGTGCCTTGCTTGATTTACGGCATAGGCACCGATATCTGCGATGTACGGCGCATACGCGCCAGTCTGGAGCGCCATGGCGAGCGCTTCGCCGCCCGCGTGCTCAGCGAGCAGGAATTCCAGACCTGGAAAACCCGCAGCGCGCGTTGGCCGGAGCGTGGCATTCGCTACCTGGCCACCCGCTTCAGCGCCAAGGAGGCCTTTAGCAAGGCCATCGGGCTGGGCATGCGCATGCCTATGACCTGGCGCCTGTGCGAAATCGCCAACGAACGCAGCGGCAAACCGGTGATCGTGCTGCATGGCGAACTCAAGGAGTGGTTCGAGGCGCGCGGCCTGCAGGCCCAGGTCAGTGTGAGCGACGAGAGCGACTATGCCGCCAGTTTTTGTGTGGTCGAGCAGGGTGCCGCTTTGCCTCCACGGGCTTGAGCCGGCCAACTCCTTCTTCATCTCTTGTACCCCTTATACCCCCCCCCACGCCAGACCACCGATGACGCCGCACGCCCCCCTCATCATTGACATCGCCGGCCTGAGCCTGAACAAAATCGACCGCCAGCGCCTCCAGCACCCGCTGGTTGGCGGCCTGATTCTGTTTGCCCGCAACTGGCAGGACCGCGCCCAGCTCACCGCCCTGTGCCGCAGCATCAAGAAGCTGCGCGCCGATTTACTGATCTGCGTGGACCACGAAGGCGGCCGGGTGCAGCGCTTCAAGACCGATGGCTTTACCCATCTGCCGCCCATGCGCGCGCTGGGTGAGATGTGGCTGGCAGAGCCCAAGCCGCTGGGCAAAGCCAGCGCGGCCGGCCGGGCCGGCCCGCTGGACGCCTGCAATGCAGCCACAGCCTGCGGCTACGTGCTGGGGGCCGAGCTGCGCGCCTGTGGTGTGGATCTGAGCTTCGCGCCGGTGCTGGACCTGGACTATGGCGCCAGCGGCGTGATTGGCGACCGGGCTTTTGCGCGCGACCCACGCGTGGTGAGCCTGCTGGCCAAGAGCCTGATGCAGGGCCTGCTTCAAAGTGGCATGGCCAATTGCGGCAAGCACTTCCCCGGGCACGGCTTTGTGAAGGCCGACTCGCACACCGATATCCCCATCGACAAACGCAGCCTGAAGGCGATTTTGCAGGACGATGCGGCACCCTACCGCTGGCTGTCCACCAGCATGGGCAGCGTCATGCCCGCCCATGTCATCTATCCCAAGGTAGACTGCCGTCCGGCCGGCTTCTCCAGCACCTGGCTCAACGACATACTGCGCGGCCAGCTGGGTTTTGGTGGCGCCATCTTCAGCGACGATTTGTCCATGGCAGGAGCCCGCCTGCTGGATGGCCAGCAACTCAGCTACACCCAGGCCGCCGTGGCCGCATTGCAGGCCGGCTGCGACATGGTTTTGCTGTGCAACCAGTCACTGGCCAGCGCGCAAGAGGGCGGACAGGCCATTGACGCCTTGATTGCCGGCTTGACTGAAGCACAGATCAAGGGCCAGTGGGTCGCCCAAGAGGCCAGTGAAGAGCGCCGCCTGGGCCTGTTGCCCCGCCATGCCAGCCCGGATTGGGACCGCCTGATGGTGCAGCCCGACTACATGCACGCGCTGGACTGGATCGCCTGACGGGGAAGTGCAATCCGCCCGTGCTAGGATTGCGGCGGTTAGTTTTCTATTCTAAAAATCCGGAGTGAATGATGAAGTTGAAGTCTTTGATAGTTGCTGTTTTGATGCTCGCTGTTGGCGGCGCTGCCATGGCCAATACCGCTGTGGCGACCAAGAAAAGCGGTCACAAGAAAGTGCACGTTGCCGCTAAGCACCACAAAGCCAAGCACAAGAAAGCGGCAGCGATGTAATCGCCTGTTTGCGAACAAAAAAAGGCCTCTTGCGAGGCCTTTTTTATGCCTGCCAGCGTACTGGCAGAGCGTTTAGTTGATGGACGAGATATTTGCGCCCGCCTTGCCAACCACCATGTATTTGCTGGCAGTGCCGACCACGGCCAGCAAATCATTGGCATTGGCGTTTTGGCTCACCGCAGTCCAGCTTACGCCGTCCAGGCTGCTAAAGATGCCGCCACTGGCGCCCACGGCCAGAAACTGAACCGAGTCGGTGCTGACGGCGTACAGATGGCTGCTGGCCAGGGTCTGGCTGGTCCAGGCCGCGCCATCGCTGCTCCTGAGCACGGTGCCGCCAGCACCCACGGCCACAAACACATTGCCGCTGGTCACCGCCACGCCGCGCAGGTCCACGCTGACCGCGCCCGATG
The DNA here is from genome assembly GCA_043758575.1 of Rhodoferax sp. GTDB lineage: Bacteria > Pseudomonadota > Gammaproteobacteria > Burkholderiales > Burkholderiaceae_C > Allorhodoferax. Next base: position 408 of record JAYVNF010000313.1, on the reverse strand, counting down.
TGGGGCTGTGCCAGCTCAGCAAGTCGGTGCTGGTCAGAAGCGTGCCGCCAGCACCCACCACCACCCAGCCCGCCAGGGAGGAGTAGGCCACGCTGTACAGGTTGGAGCCCACACCGGTGTTGACGACGTTCCAGCTGATGCCATCCGTGCTGGAGAAGGCCTTGCCGCCGTCGCCCACCGCCAGCACGGTGGTGCCGTTGCTGGCAAGTGCATTCAAACCGGTGCTACCGGTTGTGGCCACGCCGGTCCAGCTGGCCATGTCGCTGCTGTAGTAAACGTTGCTGCTGGCGCCGTTGCTTGCCGCGCCGACTGCGATGAACTTGCTGAAGGCATAGGTGGCGGCATGGAAGTTGATGTTGGCCAGCGGCGTGAGGGCGCTCCAGACCATGCCGGTGAGGCCCTGGCTGA
>JAYVNF010000312.1:0-4245 GCA_043758575.1 Rhodoferax sp. | reverse complement strand
CAGAACATCAACCGCCTGTTCAAGGGTACAGAGTCCAAACTGGGCAAGAAGAAGGGCGCTTAGAAAAGGGCAGCGGTGGGCCGCGCCAGTGCCAGAATCTGGTAGTGGTTGAGCTGGGCACGCACGCCGGAGGCGGGCAGGGCCGAGCGGATCACCGGTCCACCCTGGGCCGTGGCATGCAGGCGCGGGGCTGACAGCAGTTGCCCATCGGCCGCACCCACAATCGCCACGTAGGGCATATTGGCCTTGGCACTGCGGCGCAGCACCACGCCGAGTTCGTCGCTGTCCATGCGCACAAAGGTGCCGGGTGGGCACAGGCCCACCACGCGCATCAGGGCGTGGCCGATTTCATCGCTCTTGGCCGAGCTGTTGGCCATCACGGTGCGGGCGGATTCGGTGGCGCTGCGGCCGGCCCGCGAGAGGCGCGGGCTGATCATGGCGGCGTAGCGGTCCACCATCTTCAGGGTGCGCGTCAGGCGCATGGCTGGCGCCACGGTGCTGAAGTCGCCCACATCCACCCGGTTGTCATGGTGGGCACCGACGATCTCCAGCCAGTCCTCGTCGCGCACGCTCAGGTTGCCCAGCAGCATGGCGCCCTTGACCGGGTGCACGCGGATCATTTCCTGCTGCTGCGTGCTGGGACGCTCGGTCTGGTTGGCCAGCACGTCCTGCATGGCGGTCATGGCCACGTTCATGGTCAGGGCGGCGCGCACCAGGCTGTCGCGCTCCTTGGCCTGCAGGCCCAGCTCTCGGGCCATCAGGTGGCACAGCACCGCGCAGACCAGGGCGTGGGAGGCGCTGTAGCCCACCGGCGAATTGCCGGCCAGCTGGAACAGCAGGTACAGGCCGGCATCCGGGTCGCGCTGCATCAGGGCCTGCATCCAGCGGTCGTACTGCACCACACGGTGGGCAAACTGCTGGGTGCTTTCGGGGTTGCCCAGAATGATGCCCAGGCCCGACTCCAGGTCCGACCAGGCGGCCAACAGGTCCTCGTATTCGTTTTCGTCCTTGATGACGGGCATGGTGGATGTCTGGCGGACCCTAGTCGCGGAAGTTGTTGAAGCTCAGGGGCACATCGGCCACGTCTTTTTTGATCAGGGCCATGGCCGCCTGCAGGTCGTCGCGCTTGGCGCCAGTGACACGCACGGCATCGCCCTGGATGGCGCCCTGCACCTTGATCTTGCTGTCCTTGAGCAGGCGCTGGATTTTCTTGGAGACCTCGGTCTCGATGCCGTTGCGCACCTTGATCACCTGCTTGACCTTGTCGCCGCCAATCTTTTGCACATCGCCCTTGTCCAGAAAGCGTACATCGACATTGCGCTTGGTCAGCTTGTTGTGCAGCACCTCCAGGATTTGCTGGAGCTGGAAGTCGGCGTCGCCTATGAGGGTGATTTCCTTGTCTTTCAGCTCGATGCTGGCGGAGGTGCCCTTGAAGTCAAAGCGGGTGCCAATTTCCTTGGCAGTGTTGTCCACCCCGTTCTTGACTTCGGCCAAATCGGGTTCGCAAACGGTATCAAAAGAAGGCATGGGGGTACTCAAAAAATGCGGTGAGACAATCCCGTCATGTTAGTCGAGAAAAACGTTCCACTCCAGCCGTTCAATACCTTCCACATTGTGGCCAAGGCCCAGCAACTGGTGCGCATCCGCTCCGAGGCCGAGCTGCAGGCGCTGCTGGCCGACCCGCAATGGGCGGCAGTGCCCAAATTTGTGCTGGGCGGGGGCAGCAATATCGTGCTCACCGGCGATGTCAAACCGCTGGTGCTGAAGGTGGAAATCCCCGGCAAACGCCTGCTGCAGCAGACCGCCAAACACGTCATTGTGGAGGCCGGCGCCGGCGAGAACTGGCACGACTTCGTTGCCTGGACGCTGGCCGAGGGCTACGCCGGGCTGGAAAACCTGGCCATGATCCCGGGCACGGTGGGCGCCTCGCCGGTGCAAAACGTGGGTGCTTACGGGGTCGAGCTGCAGGACCGCTTTGACTCGCTGGACGCGATGGACCTGCACACCGGTCAGGTCTTCAGCCTGAATGCCGCCCAGTGCGCCTTTGGCTACCGCGATTCCGTGTTCAAACACGCCAGCAGCGGCGAGGGCCACCAGGCCGTGGGTCTGAAGGACCGGGCCCTGATACTGCGCGTGCGCTTTGCCCTGCCCACGCTCTGGAAACCGGTGCTGGGCTACGCCGATCTGGAAAAGAAGATGGCCGAGCAGCAGTGTGCCAAGCCCAGCGCGCAGCAGATTTTTGACTGGGTCTGCGCCATTCGCCGCGCCAAGCTGCCCGACCCGGCGGTGATAGGCAACGCCGGCAGCTTCTTCAAAAACCCCACGGTCAGTGCCGAGCAGTGCGCCGACATCATTGCACGCGACCCCAAGCTGGTGCACTACCGGCTGGCCGATGGCTCGGTCAAGCTGGCCGCTGGCTGGTTGATTGACTCCTGCGGCTGGCGCGGCAAATCGGTGGGCCAGGCCGGGGTCTACGAGAAGCAGGCCCTGGTGTTGGTCAACCGTGGCGCGGGCAGCAATGGCCTGGGGGCCACCGGGGGCGAGGTGATGACCTTGGCTCGGGCGATTCAGACCAGTGTGTATGAGCGCTTTGGCATCCTGCTGGAGCCCGAGCCGGTGGTGCTGTAGGCGCCATGGCATACCCTGCTGATCGGCATTGCGGTCCCACAAAGGCTACAGTGCAGTGATGAAAAACGTTTTGGTTCTGGGCGGCACCGGCTTTATCGGTGCCCACGTGTGCGAAAAACTGGTGCGAGCGGGTTGGTCGGTCACTCTGGCCACGCGCCGGCGCAGCAACGCGCACGCCGTGATGCATCTGCCCTCGCTCACCATCCGGGAAATGGACGTGCACGACTATGCCGCCCTGTCGCGCGCCGTGGTCGGCCATGACGCGGTGGTCAACCTGGTGGCCATACTGCATGGCACGCAGGCTGCCTTTGACCGGGTGCATGTGCAGCTGCCGCAAAAGCTTGCCGATGCCTGCTGCAAGGCCGGCGTGGGCCAGCTGGTGCACATCAGCGCGCTGGGTGCCAATGCGCAGCAGCCCGACGCCTTGCCCTCGATGTATTTGCGCAGCAAAAGCCTGGGCGAGGCTTTGCTGATGGCCACCTGCCAGCAACTGGCCCTGACAATTGTTCGGCCCAGCGTGGTCTTCGGTGCCGGTGATAGCTTTCTCAAGCTGTTTGCCCGGCTGCAAAAAATGGCGCCCTGTGTGCCGCTGGCCGGCGCCGATGCGCGCTTTCAGCCAGTCTGGGTGGAAGACGTGGCCAGCGCCGTGGTAAAGAGCCTGGAGCGCCGTGCCCCCGGTGTGCGCACGCTGCAGGCCTGTGGTCCCGAGGTGTTTACCCTGCGCCAGCTGGTGCAGCTCGCCGGTCGGCTGGCAGGTGTGCGCCACGGCCTGGGGCGCCCGGTTGTCGGTTTGCCGCACTGGGCCGGCATGCTGCAAGCTACGGTAATGGAGTGCCTACCCGGCCAGCCGCTGATGAGCCGGGACAACCTGGGCTCGATGCAGGTGGCCAACGTGGCCCAGGCAGGGGTCGCGGGACTGGACACACTGGGCATACAGGCCGCCGCCCTGGTCCCCATAGCACGCGACTACCTGTCGCCGGCTGGAAAAAAATAGCACCAACGGTTTTTGACTGAAAGGGATGGGTGTGCCTAGAATTGCACACTAAAACATACATTGAAGGGACTGCCATGCTGAGCAAAACGCGCGTTGTGGGCATTTTCCTGGTGGGCTGCGCCCATGCGGGCTTTGCCCAAATACCAGTGGCGGGCTTCCCCATACCGGGCCATATCGAAAGCCCGACCAAGGGGCATTTTGTCGAGCTGACCCTGGCCATTGCCAAGGAGGCCAAGCTCGATATCGACATCCAGATCTCGCCTCCACCACGCGCCATCGAGAGCTTTATGCAGGGCAAAAGCAAGGTCCTGTTTCCTTCGCTGGACATTTTCTTTGCGCCGGGCCAGCCGATTGTGCGCACCAAGGGCAGCTTCAACTGCAAGGAAGACTTTGTCTTCACCAAAAAAGGCCAACCGGCCTACAAAACGCTGGACGAACTCAAGGGCAAACACGTGGGCCTGACCCAGGGCTACCCCTATGTGAAGGAGGTCATAGAACGCAAGGACATTGTGTTTGAGACGGCACTTAGAGTCTGTTAATAAATAACATGGTCAATTATCCAGCCCGGATACAGTAATTCCAGTCGCCACGGAACTCGTCGCGTTCGATGTTGATTGCCGATA
>JAYVNF010000311.1:0-12857 GCA_043758575.1 Rhodoferax sp. | reverse complement strand
CGCCTATGCGGATGGGGCCACGTGGCAGCAGGGTCTCGCTCTGCAAATCCTGCTGCAGGTTGGCGTGCTCGTGCAGCATCAGCTTGGCCGAGGCCAGTACCCGTTCGCCTTGCGGCGTGAGGCCGACAAAGTTGCGGTCGCGTTTGACGATGACCACATCGAACTCGCGCTCCAGCGCGCGTATGGCATTGGAGAGCGCCGGCTGCGTGATGTGGCAGGCCTGGGCGGCACGGCCGAAGTGCTTGTGCTCCTGCAAGGCGACCAGGTAGCGCAGGGAGGGCAGCAGGTTCATTCGGCGCTCAGGTCGGTGCAGCTAAGGAGCTCAGGTGTTCTTGCTGATGGTGATGCTGGGGAACTTGCTGGAAAAATCCTTGTTCTTGGCGGCAATCGCCAGCGCCACCTTGCGCGCCACGGCCTTATACAGACCCGCCACTTCGCTGTCGGGCTCGGCCACCACCGTGGGCCGGCCAGAATCGGCCTGGATGCGGATCTGCATGGCCAAGGGCAAGGCGCCCAGGTAGTCCATGCCGTATTGCGCGGCCATGGTCTTGCCGCCGTCGGCACCGAAGATGTGTTCCACATGGCCGCAGTTGCTGCACACGTGCACCGCCATATTTTCCACAATGCCCAGAATCGGCACACCCACCTTCTCGAACATCTTGATGCCCTTTTTGGCGTCCAGCAGAGCGATGTCCTGTGGCGTGGTCACCACCACGGCGCCGGTCAGGGGCACGCGCTGGCTCAAGGTGAGCTGGATGTCGCCGGTGCCCGGGGGCATGTCCACGATCAGGTAGTCCAGGTCTTTCCAATTGGTCTGGCGCAGCAACTGCTCCAGCGCCTGGGTGGCCATGGGGCCGCGCCAGATCATGGCCTCGTCCTGCGCCACCAGAAAGCCTATGGACATGACCTGGATGCCATAGTTCTCCATCGGCTCCATGGTCTTGCCGTCCTCGGAGTCGGGCCGGCCGTCTATGCCCATCATCATGGGCTGGCTGGGGCCGTAGATGTCGGCATCCAGCAGGCCCACGCGCGCGCCCTCGGCGACCAGGGCCAGGGCCAGGTTGGCGGCCGTAGTGCTCTTGCCCACGCCGCCCTTGCCGGAAGCCACGGCGACGATATTTTTCACGCCGGGCAGCAGGGCCACGCCGCGCTGCACGGCGTGCGCCGTCACGTTCAGGGAGGCGGCAATGTGCACGCTGTGCACGCCGTCCACGCTCTGTGCGGCAGCGGCCAGGGCGTCAATGAACTGCTGGTGCTGGCTTTGGGCGGGATAGCCCAGCTCCAGGGTGAAGCTGACCTTGTCGGCCTCGATCTTGAAGCCCTTGATGCATTTGCTGGATACAAAGTCTTTGCCGGTATTGGGGTCGATGACGCCTTGCAAAGCGCCCATGATTGCCTGTTCTGTCACTGCCATTGCGTACTCCTGTGGAGCCGGTAGTCTAGCGAACCACGCTATGTCCTCCGGGGCGCAGGTGCATGGCGGGCATTTCTAGGGTTTACCCCGTCTATTTCACACTTTAGAGCACAAAGCTGCGCCCCATAATGTTTGCATGGGAAGCCAAGAACAGAACACTGCGGCAACATCAGCCGACACCGCCAAACCCGCCGGCCTGATGCTGTCAGGTGGCGGCGCCCGCGCCGCCTACCAGGTGGGCGTGCTCGAAGCCATTGCCGATATCCGCCTGGCTTGCGGCGCCGGCCACCAGCCCAACCCCTTCCCCATCATCACTGGCACCTCGGCCGGCGCCATCAATGCGGCGGCCCTGGCCTGCGGCTGCGATAACTTTGATACCACCGTGCGCCTGATCGCCGACACCTGGCGCCACTTCAGCGCCGATCAGGTCTACCGTGCCGACCACCTGAGCATGCTGCGTTCCGGTGCCAAGTGGATGACCCTGCTGTCGGCCGGCTGGCTCTTGGCCAAGTGGCGGCGCATCAAACCCAAATCGCTGCTGGACAACAGCCCCTTGAGCGACTTGCTGCAGCGCCTGGTGCCACTGGAGCGCCTGCCCGAACTGATACGCCTGGGCCATATCCAGGCCCTGGCCGTCACGGCATCCAGCTACAGCTCGGGCGACCACGTTACCTTTTTTGAAGGCGACAAGCGGCTGATGCCCTGGGTGCGCTCGCAGCGCCTGTCGGTGCGCGACCGCATCACCCACGCCCACTTGCTGGCCTCCAGCGCCATCCCCTTTGTGTTCCCGGCCACCGAGCTGCATATCAACGGCCACACCGAATACTTTGGCGACGGCTCCATGCGCCAGAGCGCGCCGGTGGCACCGGCCATCCACCTGGGCGCCGAGCGCCTCTTGGTGGTGGGCGCCGGGCGCATGAGCGAGCCCAAGGGCGAGGCGCCGGGCGGCACCAGCAATGGCAATGCCAACAGCTACCCCAGCATTGCGCAGATTGCGGGCCACGCCCTGTCCAACATCTTTCTGGACGCGCTGGCGGTGGATGTGGAGCGGGTGCGCCGCATCAACCACACCCTGCACCTGGTGCCCGAAGAGCTGCGCCAGCAAAGCGCGCTCAAACCCATAGAGCTGTTGGTGATCGCCCCCAGCCAGCGCCTGGACGTGGTGGCCTCGCGCCACATTGGCGACCTGCCGCACGCGGTGCGCACCATGCTGGGCGGCGTGGGCGTGTCCTCGGCCCAGGCCGATGTGAAAGGCTCGGCGCTGGCCAGCTACCTGCTGTTCGAGTCCAGCTACACCAGTGAACTCATGGCCCTGGGTTATGCCGACGCGCAAACCCAGCGCGCCCAGGTCTGCGCCTTTTTTGGCTGGACCGACCCCGAGGTGGCCAAGCCCTTGCCGCTGGGGGGCAAGTCCTTTGTGGAGCGGCGCTCCGACCCTTTGCGGATTCGCTAGTCCAGCCCTGGGCGGTTACGCGGGCGGGGTCCGCGCCATTTCAGCCGGCAGCGCTTGGCGCCGACTAAAATCACGCACCCAGCCTCCTAGCCTGCCTGAAAGCCCAACGTCCCCATGCCGCGCCAACTCTTTGTCACCACCGCCCTGCCCTATGCCAACGGCAATTTCCACATTGGCCACATCATGGAGTACATCCAGGCCGATATCTGGGTACGCTTCCAGCGCATGCAGGGCTGCGCCGTCAACTTCTGTGGGGCGGACGACACCCACGGCGCACCCATCATGATTGCCGCCGAGAAGGCCGGCAAGACGCCGCAGCAGTTTGTGGCCGACATTGCGGCCGGACGCAAGCAGTACCTGGACGGCTTTCACATTGCCTTTGACAACTGGCACAGCACCGACGCGCCCGAGAACCACGAACTGGCGCGCCAGATCTACCGCGACCTGCGTGACATCCCCGCCTCGGCCGGCGGTTCGCTGATCGAGCGCAAGACGATTGAGCAATTCTTCGACGCCGAGAAGAACATGTTCCTGCCCGACCGCTTCATCAAGGGCGAGTGCCCCAAGTGCCATGCCAAGGACCAGTACGGCGACAACTGCGAGGTCTGCGGTTCGGTCTATGCGCCCACCGATCTGATCAACCCCTATTCGGCCCTCTCCGGCGTCAAGCCAGAGCTGAAAAGCTCGGAGCACTTTTTCTTCAAGCTCTCCGACCCCCGCTGCGTCGCCTTTTTGGAGCAGTGGACGCAGGACGGCAAGCTGCAGCCCGAAGTGGCCAACAAGATCAAGGAGTGGTTCACCGTGCGTACCAATGCGGATGGCACGACCAGCGAAGGCCTGGGCGACTGGGACATCAGCCGCGACGCGCCCTACTTCGGCATCGAGATTCCGGACGCGCCGGGCAAGTACTTCTATGTCTGGCTGGACGCGCCGGTGGGCTACCTGGCGTCATTGAAAAACCTTCTGGACAAGCGTGGCCAGGACTACGCTGCCTACATGGCCAATCCGAAGCTGGAGCAGTACCACTTCATTGGCAAGGACATCGTCACCTTCCACACCCTGTTCTGGCCGGCCATGCTGCATTTCAGCGGCCGCCGTCCGCCGACCAATGTGTTTGTGCACGGCTTTCTCACCGTCAACAACGGCGAGAAGATGAGCAAGAGCCGCGGCACCGGCCTGGACCCGCTCAAATACCTGAGCCTGGGCATGAACCCCGAGTGGCTGCGCTACTACCTGGCGGCCAAGCTCTCGGCGCGCAACGAAGACATCGACTTCAATGCCGATGACTTCATGGCCCGCGTCAACAGCGATTTGATTGGCAAGTTCGTCAACATCGCCAGCCGTGCCGCCGGCTTCCTGAGCAAGCGCTTTGAGGGCCAACTGACCACCGAATTCGGTGCCCTGGGTGCGGCCATGCTGGCCGATCTGAGGAGCGAGTCGGACGCCATTGCCGCCCTCTATGAGGCGCGCGAATTTGGCAAGGCCACCCGTGAAATCATGCTGCTGGCCGACCGCGTCAACGCCTATGTGGACCAGCACAAGCCCTGGGACCTGGCCAAGGACGCCGCCAACAACGAAGCCCTGCACCAGGTCTGCTCGGTGCTGATCAACGCTTTTTCCACATTGACCCGCTACCTGGCACCGATACTGCCGGGCTTGGCCACTTCGGTGGAAAGCTTCATCGGTCTGAACATGGACAAGTGGAATGTGGACAGCAACGTCGCGTCCATCCAGCCCTACCAGCACCTGATGCAGCGCGTCGATGTGAAGCAGCTGGACGCCTTGTTTGAAATGCCCGAGCCCACTGCCACGGCAGTGGAAATTCTGCCTCCCGGTGGCGAGGAGCTGGCGCCCACCATCTCCATCGACGACTTCGCCAAGGTCGATTTGCGCATTGCCAAAATTGTGAAGTGCGCCGCCGTGGAAGGCTCGACCAAGCTCCTGCGCCTGACACTGGATGCGGGCGAGCAGGACGCCAGCGGCGCGCCCAAGCTGCGCAATGTCTTCAGCGGCATTGCCAGCATGTACCAGCCCGAACAGCTCACCGGCCAGCTCACCGTGCTGGTGGCCAATCTGGCGCCGCGCAAGATGAAGTTTGGTATCAGCGAAGGCATGGTGCTGGCTGCCAGCCACGGCGATGAAAAGGCCAAGCCCGGCATCTACATCCTGAACCCCTGGCCCGGTGCCTTGCCGGGCATGCGCATCCACTAAAGCCGCACACCCATGATCCCCCAGTTGCGCGGCTGGACTGCGGTCCAGCGCACCGCCCAAAACAACCTGCGGCTGGGGATTACTTTGTGTTTTGTGGCCGGCGCCACCAATGCCGGCGGCTTTCTGGCGGTGGGCCAGTACACCTCCCACATGAGCGGCATCGTCTCCTCGGTGGCCGACAACCTGGTGCTGGGCCAGCTGCAGCTGGCACTGGCCGGCATTGCGGCCGTGCTGGCTTTCGTGCTGGGTGCCATGACCACGGCCTGGATGGTGAACTGGGGGCTGCGGCGCAATCTGCAAAGCGCCTATGGCCGGCCACTGCTGCTTGAAGCCTTTCTCCTGCTGGTGTTTGGTCTGTTTGGCACCGGCATCAACTTCTTTGCCAGCCTGTTTGCGCCGCTCACGGTCTTGCTGCTGTGCTTCATCATGGGCCTGCAAAACGCGGTCATCACCAAGATTTCGCACGCCGAGATTCGCACCACGCACATCACCGGCCTGGTCACCGATCTGGGTATCGAGCTGGGCAAGCTGTTCTACATCAACCGCCTGACGCGCGACACCCTGGTCGTGGCCAATCGGCAGCGCCTGGGTATCCACCTGTGGCTGATTGCCAGCTTTTTCGTCGGCGGTCTGAGCGGCGCCATTGGCTTCAAATCGCTGGGCTACTACGCCACCATTCCCCTATCCGTGCTGTTGGTGCTGTTGGTGCTGCGCCCGGTGCTCACCGATGCGCGCAACTGGATAGACCCGCACTGACCGCCATGGCTATTGACCTTCGCTCCCTGCAAGCCCGCTTCAACCATTTCTTTCGGCCGCGCCTGCTCGATTCCCTGCAGGGCTACGACCGGCAACGCCTGGCCAAGGACGTGGGCGCCGGCCTGACGGTGGGCGTGGTGGCCCTGCCCCTGGCCATGGCCTTTGCTATTGCCAGTGGCTTGAAGCCCGAGGCCGGGCTGTTCACCGCCATCATTGCCGGCTTTCTGGTCTCGGCCCTGGGCGGCAGCCGGGTGCAAATTGGCGGACCGGCCGGGGCCTTTATCGTCATCGTCTACGGCATTGTGGAGCGCTACGGCCTGGCCAATCTGATCATCGCCACCGCCATGTCGGGCGTGATGCTGTTTGCCATGGGTGTGTTCAAGCTGGGCACGCTGGTGCGCTTCATCCCGATCTCGGTAATCATCGGTTTCACCAACGGCATTGCGGTGCTGATTGCGCTCTCGCAGGTCAAGGATTTTCTGGGCCTGCAGATCAACAACCTGCCGGCCAATTTCTTTGGCATGGCCCAGGCTTTGCTGCAGGCTCTGCCCAGCTTCAACCCGCTGGCAGCAGCACTGGCCCTGGGCTCGCTGGCGCTGATCGTGGGCTGGCAGTTTGGCCTGCCGCATTGGGTGAAAAACCCGCTCTGGGCGGCACGCTTGGCACTGTTGCCGGGTTCGGTGCTGGCCCTGGTGCTGGCCACCCTGGTGGTGGGCTTGGGGCAGCTGCCGGTAGAAACCATTGGCAGCAAGTTTGGCGGCATTCCCTCGGCGCTGCCGGCCCTGCAATGGCCGGCCCTGAGCTGGGAGACGGCGCGCTTTCTGTTCATTCCCGCCACCACCCTGGCCATGCTGGGGGCGATTGAATCGCTGCTGTGCGCGCGCGTGGCCGACGGCATGATTGACGACCGCCACAACCCCAACCAGGAGCTGATGGCCCAGGGCATTGCCAACTTCATCACCCCGTTTTTCGGCGGCATGCCGGCCACCGGCACGATTGCCCGCACCGTCACCAATGTCAAGGGCGGCGCCACCTCTCCCGTTGCCGGCATGGTGCATGCACTCACGCTCTTGCTGGTGATGCTGGTGGCGGCCCCGCTGGCGCAAAACATCCCACTGGCGGCGATGGCGGCCATCCTGATGTTTGTGGCCTGGAACATGGGCGAATGGAAAGAGTTTCTGCACCTGCGCCAGTACCGCATGCCCTACCGCGCTACCTTGTTGGCGGTGTTCTTTCTGACCGTGGTGTTTGACCTGACGGTGGCGGTGGAGGTGGGCCTGGTGGCGGCCTGCATCACCTTTATTTACCGCATCTCCAGCCTCTCGCGTACCGAAGAACTCACGCCTGCCGACTACCCAGCCCTGAGCGGCCTGCAAGGCCAGGTGGCAGCGCAGCGGCTGTATGGCGCGCTGTTCTTTGGCGCAGTCAAGCTGATCGAGGATTTGCAAGACCATTTGCCCACACGCGCCCTGGTGCTGGACCTGAAAAACGTGATTTATGTGGACTCCAGCGGTGCCGACAGCCTGAACGACCTGGCCCGCGCCTGCGCCAAGAACCAGGTCCGCCTGGTGGTCTGCGGCCTGATGCACCAGCCCCTGGACATTGCCCGGCGCTGCGGCTTCATCGGCCTGGTGGGGCTGGAGCATATTTACCCGGGTGTGGCCAGCGCCATCCAGGCCTGCACCGGCGCCGCGCAGCCCCTGCCCATGCCCGTAACCGAGCCAATGGCGGCCATGGCCGCTGGCGCACCGTAAAATACGCACAAAGAGGTTTCCCACATGTCCATATTCCGCCGCCCCGACTACCGTTCCGACGCCACCCAGTTCATCGACCAGCTCAAGTCGCTCAAGCCGGCGCTGGAAGTGGAACAGCGCAAGGGCCGCTCCCTGCTCTGGGACAAGGTGGTGGACCGCCTGGCCTGGAAGGGCTTTCGCAAGGCCGAGGTGGCGCAAAAGCCTTACGTGTACCAAACCAATAGCGACTAAGCTGCCTTGCGTACTGCTGTGAGCGCCGCCATGCCCGAAGTGGTGGACCAGGTGGCACTGGCCCGTCTGTATGGCGAGCCGCTGTTTGCGCTGCCGCAGGACCTGTACATCCCGCCGGACGCGCTGGAAGTATTTCTGGAGGCCTTTGAGGGGCCGCTGGACCTGCTGCTGTACCTGATCCGCAAACAGAACTTCAACATCCTGGACATCCCCATGCTCAGCGTGACCAAGCAATATTTGGTCTACGTGGAGCAGATCCGCAAGCGCAATCTGGAGCTGGCGGCCGAATACCTGCTGATGGCCGCCATGCTGATCGAGATCAAGTCACGCATGCTCTTGCCGCCCAAGAAGGTGGCCGAGGGCGAAGAGGCCGAAGACCCGCGCGCCGAGCTGGTGCGCCGCCTCTTGGAATACGAGCAGATGAAGCTGGCCGCCGCCCGCCTGAACGCCGTGCCCCAGTACGGACGCGACTACCTCAAGGCCAGCATCTTCATTGAGCAAAGCCTGCAGCCGCGCTTCCCCGAAGTGCAGCTGGTCGACCTGCAGGAAGCCTGGCGCGATATTCTGAAACGCGCCAAGCTGGTTCAGCACCACCGAATCAGCCGCGCCGAGCTCTCGGTGCGCGAGCACATGAGCATCGTGCTGAAGAAGCTGCAGGGCCGCCGCTTTGTCGGCTTCGAGGACCTGTTCGACCCCGAGCTGGGCCACCCGGTGCTGGTGGTGACCTTCATCGCCATGCTGGAGCTGGCCAAGGAAACCCTGATCGAAATCACCCAGGCCGAGGCCTTTGCCCCCATCTATGTGCGCCTGGCTTATTCGCCCAGCTGAAACAGCGCTCCCAAACGTTTAGTATTGCGCCCACTTTCGCCCCACTTCTGCTTACCGGAGCACCCACCATGACCGACGCCACCCCGGCCGCCACCACTGCAGCGGCCGCGCTGCACGCCACACCCTACGGCACTTTTGCACCGGCCTCGCCCATGCCCAGCCGCCGGCCCATGAGCCTGCCGCGCCTGCAGGAGATGCGCACCCGCGGCGAAAAAATCACCATGCTCACCGCCTACGACGCCACCTTTGCGGCGGTGGCCGATGCCGCGGGCGTGGAAACCATTCTGGTGGGCGACTCCCTGGGCATGGTCTGCCAGGGTCTGGCCAGCACCGTGGGCGTGAGCCTGGAGCAGATGCGCTACCACACCGAGAGCGTGACGCGCGGCCTCTACCGCGCCCAGGCCACGGCCTGGGTAATTGCCGACCTGCCCTATGGCAGCTACCACGAATCGCGCGAGCAGGCGATCCGCAGTGCCTCGGTCCTGATGCAGGCCGGCGCCCACATGGTCAAGCTCGAGGGCGGCGGCTGGACCACCGAGACCGTGCGCTTTCTGGTGGAACGCGGTATTCCGGTCTGCGCCCACTTGGGGCTGACACCGCAAACCGTGCACGCCCTGGGCGGCTACCGGGTGCAGGGAAAGACCGAGGCCAGCGCCGAACTGCTGCGCAAACACTCCCATGAACTGCAGGACGCGGGCGCCACCATGCTGGTGCTGGAAATGGTGCCGCACCAGATCGCCGCCGAGCTCACCACCGAGCTCAGCCACTGCGCCACCATTGGCATAGGCGCCGGCAAGGGCACGGCCGGCCAGGTGCTGGTGCTGCACGACATGCTGGGCATGAACCTGGGCAAGATGCCCAAGTTCGTGCGCAACTTCATGCAAGACGCCGGCAGCGTGCGTGGCGCCATGGAGGCCTATGTGGCCGCTGTGAAGAACGGCAGCTTTCCGGACAACGCGGTGCACGCCTGGTGATTCTGGTCCCCTCACGCCTATGAAACTCGTTCACACTCTTTCGGATCTGCGCTCCACCTTGAGCGCCTACCGCCACCCCGCAGTGGTGCCCACCATGGGCAATCTGCATGCCGGCCACATTGCCCTGGTGAAGGCCGCCAAGCCGCTGGGCGATGTGACGCTGGCCACCATCTTTGTGAACCGCCTGCAGTTCGGCCCCAATGAAGATTTCGCCACCTACCCGCGCACGCTGGAGGCGGATTGCGCCCAACTCGAAGCTGCTGGTTGTGACATCGTGTTTGCGCCGTCGGAGGCCGAGCTGTATCCCCAGCCCCAGGGCTTTCTGGTGCAACCGCCACCCGAGCTGACCAACATCCTGGAAGGCGAATTCCGCCCCGGTTTTTTCACCGGAGTGGCCACCGTCGTGATGAAACTGCTGAGCTGCACCCAGGCGCGCACAGCGGTGTTTGGCAAGAAGGACTACCAGCAACTGATGGTGGTGCGCCAGATGGTGCAGCAGTTCTGCCTGCCCGTAGACATCGTTGGCCTGGACACGCTGCGCGCCGAGGACGGCCTGGCCCTGTCCTCGCGCAACGGCTACCTGAGCCCGGCCGAGCGCCAGGAGGCGGTGCGCCTGTCGCACACCCTGCAAACCCTGGCCCATGCCCTGCGTGGTGGCAGTACCGACTACAGGGCGCTGGAAGCACAGGCCATGCAGGCCTTGAGCGATGCGGGCTGGCAGCCAGACTACGTGGTGGCCCGCCGCCGCCTGGATTTACAGGCACCCCAAACCGGTGATGCGCTGGTGGTGCTGGCAGCCGCCAAGCTGGGCGGCACACGCCTGATCGACAACCTGGAGGTGTAGCCCGGCGCGAGGTCTAGCCTGGCGGGCCGCCGGGCCGCTGCTCGGCTTTTGCGCTTACGCCAGTTCCGCAGTGGCGCTCACGCCTGCTCGGCCGGCACCAGGGCCAACGCACTTTCAAAATCAAAGGCCCGCACTGCATCTTCAAAGGCCGTGAAGTCGTCACCCAAGGCTGCCTGCAGCCAGTGCGGGTGCTGGTCCAGCAAGTCCCCGGCTTCCGGGTAGTTCTCGCCCAGCAGCTGCCGCATCTGGTGCAGCAGGGCCTTCTCTTCGGCCGGGCTGGCCCGGGGCGGCGCCGGCTGGTTGCTGGCCGCCGTGTTCTGTGGCCAGTGCGCGATCAGTTCCGTCTTCAGGCGCTTTAACTCCTGCTCGGTGTTCATCAGAAGCCGTATCAGTTCGGCGCGCAGGGGCGCACTCTGCTCCAGCTCGGTCAGTCGCCCGGGCTGCAGGGCCGCTTCCAGCACATGGGCATGGCGGGCCACGCTGTCCAGGCCCAGGTTGGCGGCGCTGCCCTTGAGGGAGTGGGCCACGCGCTCAGCCACGCTCCACTCGGCCTGGCCGAGTGCGGTGTGCAGCTTCTGGTTGCCCGCCAACCGATGCAGCGCGCCGCGCACGTCCACACCGGCCACGGCCATCAAGGCACTGGCATCGGCGCTGTCGGTGGCCGGCACCTGGGCCACGCCGCCGCTGGCTGCGGCCACGGTGGGCGGCACGGCCAACCCATGGCAAGCGACTTGGCCACCTGCCTGGCTATCTGCTGGGCCCGTTGCCTGTCCGAGCGGCTGCGCGCTGCGCTCTGGCAACCAGCGCAGCAGCGCCTGCCACAGCAGGTCCGGGTCTATGGGTTTGCTGACAAAGCCATCCATGCCCGCATCGATGCAGCGCTGCCGGTCGGCCTGCATGGCATTGGCCGTCATGGCCACGATCGGCAGGCGCTGGCCTTGCCCCAGGCTACCCAAGGCACGTATAGCGCGCGTGGCCTCCAGGCCGTCCATCACCGGCATTTGCATGTCCATCAGCACCAGATCAAATCGCCGCGCCTGTACCCGCTCCACAGCGATGCGACCGTTGTCCGCCACCTCCACCACAAAGCCTGCGGCCTGCAGCAGTTCGCAGGCCACCTGCTGGTTCACCTCGTTGTCCTCGACCAGCAAAATCACCCGACCCTGCAGCGCCAGCAGCTGCTCTTGCTGCAGGCTGCCCAAAGGGCCGCAGGCTGCCGACCCGCCGCTCAGCGACGGGCCCAGCGCCTGTTCGTGCTCGGCCTGCCCCAGCCCCAGCAAGGCGGTAAACCAAAAGGTGGTGCCCTGGCCGGGCTGGCTGTGCACGCCCACCTCGCCCCCCATCAGCTGGGCCAGGCTCTTGGCAATCGCAAGCCCTAAGCCGGTGCCGCCGTACTTGCGGCTGGTCGAGCTGTCGGCCTGCAAGAAGCTCTTGAACAGCTTGGGCAGCTGTTCGCTGCTCACGCCAATGCCGGTGTCGGCAACCTCAAAGCGCAGCAGCACCTCGGAGGCGCTGACACGCAGCTTGCGAACCTGGATACGGATCTGGCCCTGGTTGGTGAATTTGACGGCGTTGTTGCCGTAGTTGATCAAGATCTGGGTCAGTCGCATCGGGTCGCCCAGCAGCAAGCTGGGCACGTCGGGTGCCACATCAAAGACCAGGGCCAGGCCCTTGGCTTGGGCCTTTTCCTGCATCAGGTCAGCCAGCGTGGTCAGCACCTGGTCCAGCGCGAACGCCACCCGCTCCACCTCCAGCTTGCCGGCTTCAATCTTGGAGAAGTCCAGGATGTCGTTGATGATGCCCAGCAGATGGTGACCCGAGCGCGCGATTTTTTCCAGGTAGTCGCGTTGCCGGGCATTGAGATCGGTGTTCAAGGCCAGGCGGCTCAGGCCAATGATGGCGCTCATGGGGGTGCGGATTTCGTGGCTCATATTGGCCAGGAAATCACTCTTGGCACGCATCGCCTCCTCTGCCTGGTTCTTGGCCTGCTGCAAGGCCATGTCGTCATGCAGGCGCTTCAAGCGGGCCGCTATGCGGGCGCCCAGTTCGGCAAACAGCAAATCCACCCCGGGGTTGGGTGTGCGCGCCAGCGCCATCACCAGCACGCCCAACAAGCCTTGGCCGTCCCGCACGGCCAGCCCCAACAGGCACTGCTCCTCGGGGTAGTAAGCACCCAACCAGGCCTGTTGCACCGCCTCATCGGGGCGCTCCAGGCGGATGAGGTCCGGGCTGACCCCGCCGAACTGCAGCGTTTCGTGTCGCGACAGTCCGGCAATGGGGGTGCCAGCGCATGCAGCGATGCTGGTGCCGGCGGCACCGTTGCTGCGCCACTGCAGCCAGCTGGCATCGGCTTCGCACAGGTACAGGCTGGCCGTACTCCATTGCAGGCGCT
>JAYVNF010000310.1:0-33592 GCA_043758575.1 Rhodoferax sp. | reverse complement strand
ATGGTGGAGCTGGCGGGATTTGAACCCGCGTCCGCAAACCTTCTTCGAACAGTTCTACATGTGTAGCCGTCTGATTTGGATCTCGCTTTTCACATCGCGCAGTGGCACGCTATGCAAATCGCCAGCAACCTATTTTCTCAACCCACCCTAAGTTACCCAAGGCAGGTCCAGCCGAATGAAATTACCCCACAGCCTGGATGGATTGCTCCACCCTTGCCCAGCCTATCGGCTTGCTGTTGTGAGGCTCACGTGCAATTAAGCAGCGAGTGCGAAACGTTCGTCGTTTGCAGTTAGTTTGTTTGAATCTGTTTTACGAGCGCACTCAGCTCGACATGCCCTGCTGCGCGTCCGAATCCACGTCGAAACCAGTGCAGCCCCTCAGTCTCTATTTTAGGCCCGGATCAGCAATTGCAAGAGCTCCTGGGGAGATTTAATCCGGGCATGTGCACCCCAGGCTGCGGTATCGGCCTTATCGCCCAGATAACCGTAGTCCGCTGCCACTGTTCCCATGCCCGCCGCCAGCCCGGCCTGGATGTCACGCTCGTCGTCGCCGACATAGATGCAGCGGGCAGGCTCCACACCCATACGGCGCGCCGCTTCCAGCAGCGGCGCCGGGTGCGGTTTGGCATGCGGCGTGGTATCACCACTGACCACCGCACCAGCGCTGGCAAACAAGGGCATGCCGCGCGTCAGCGGCTCGGTGAAACGGGCCGATTTATTGGTGACCACGCCCCATTGCAAGCCGGCCTGGCACAGGCTCTGGATCATTTCCGCCACGCCGTCGAAGGCGTAGGTGCGCTGTGCCATGCACTGCTCGTAGTTGCTGAAAAACTCGTCGCGCATGGCTATGAACAAAGGGTCCTGCGGCGTCATACCGAAGGCCACTGACAGCATGCCGCGGGCGCCAGCGCCTGCCATCGGTCTGTAGGTATCCAGCGCCAGCGACGGCAGACCACGGCTGACCCGCATTTGGTCGACCGCCGCCCCCAGGTCGGGCGCGCTGTCTATCAAGGTGCCATCCAGATCAAACAGCACCGCATCGACGTGGGGGAAAAAAGACGTACTCACACCAAGGGCCTTTGGGTGGCCAGCAGGTAATTGACACTGGTATCGCTGTTGAGCCAATAGCGCCGCGTCAAGGGGTTGTAGGCCATGCCCTTGGTGTGGCGCAGGTCCAAGCCGGCAGCGCGGCAATAGCCTGACAGCTCGCTGGGTCTGACCATCTTGGCGTATTCATGGGTGCCGCGCGGCAACATATTGAGCAGGTACTCTGCACCCACGATGGCAAACAGAAAAGACTTGGGGCTGCGGTTCAGCGTCGAGAAAAATACCCAGCCGCCTGGCTTGACCAGTGTGGCGCAGGCCCGCACGATGGAGGACGGGTCGGGCACGTGCTCCAGCATCTCCATGCAGGTCACCACGTCGAAGCTGGCGGGTGCCTCCTGGGCCAGCGCTTCGGCACTGATTTCGCGGTAGCGAACATGGGGGGTTTGTGCCTCAATGGCATGCAACTGCGCAACCTTGAGCGCCTTGGTGGACAGATCCACGCCCAGGGCATGGGCCCCCTTGCGTGCCAATGCGTCGGTCAGAATGCCACCGCCGCAGCCTATGTCCAGGGTTTGCAAACCCTCCACCGGGCAAATGGCGTTAATCCACTCCAGGCGCAAGGGGTTGATCTGGTGCAGCGGCCGGAACTCGCTTTCGGTATCCCACCAACGGTGGGCCAGATCAGAAAATTTGGCCAGCTCAGCCGGGTCAGCGTTGACGTGTGTGTTCATGTGCGAATTATCTGCGGGCAACAAAAAGCCCGCCTAAGCGGGCTTTTTGTTTAAGCGAAAATCTTTCGATTAGTTGGCGCGGGTGCCAACCACTTCGATTTCCACGCGGCGGTTCTTGGCACGGCCTTCGGAGGTCTTGTTGTCAGCAACAGGAGACTTCTCGCCCTTGCCTTCGGTGTAAACGCGGTTCTTTTCGATGCCCTTGGACACCAGGTAAGCCTTGACAGCTTCAGAACGTGCAACCGACAGTTTCTGGTTGTACCCTTCTTTACCGATGGAGTCGGTATGACCCACAGCAATGATGACTTCCAGGCTGATGCCCTTGACCTTGCCAACCAGATCATCCAGCTTGGCCTTGCCTTCGGGCTTCAGAACAGCCTTGTCGAAGTCAAAGAATGCGTCAGCAGCGTAGGTCACCTTGGCGGGAGCAGCCACGACAACAGGAGCCGGTGCGGGTGCAGCCATAGGCGCAGGTGCGGGTGCAGGTGCAGCCATGGGCGCAGGAGCCATCACGGGAGCAGGAGCAGGCATTTCCACCTTGGGGACAATAGCGCCATCGCAACCAGGGGCTGCAGTGGCGGGAGTCCAGCTGGCATCACGCCAGCATTCGCCTGCAACATTTTTCCAGACATCGCCAGCTGCGCTCTTCCAGTTGTGAATTTCTTGGGCGCCTGCGACAGAAGCGATTGCTGCGGTTGCGATGACGATTGCTACTTTATTGATTAGTTTCATGACTTTCCTTTGTGCGGAGCAAACTGCAGCAACGCTGCGATTAAATTGATAACACCCTGGTAGCTCTCACTATTTCAGGCATTGACGGATATTGTGCCACATCCCTAACGGCTTTTGGCAGCGCGGCGCGGACGCGCCGGGCTTAATTCTCCCGTTGCTCAATTCTTCAGCAATGGCTAGGCGAAACGTTCCATTGGGGCCACACAAACTGCCCCGTACAATGCAAGGTTGTCCCTGACATAGCCATCACCCTCCATGACCCAGTTCGCCAAAGAAACCTTGCCCATCAGCCTTGAAGAGGAAATGCGGCGCAGTTACCTCGACTACGCCATGAGCGTGATTGTGGGGCGCGCCCTGCCCGATGCGCGCGACGGCCTGAAGCCGGTGCACCGGCGCGTGCTGTTTGCCATGCACGAGCTCAACAACGACTGGAACCGGGCTTACAAAAAGTCGGCCCGTATCGTAGGTGACGTCATCGGTAAATACCACCCGCACGGTGACCAGTCGGTGTACGACACCATTGTGCGTATGGCGCAGGACTTTTCCATGCGCCACATGTTGGTGGACGGCCAAGGCAACTTCGGCTCGGTGGACGGCGACAACGCGGCGGCCATGCGGTACACCGAAATCCGTTTGGCCAAGATTGCGCACGAGCTGCTGGCCGATCTGGACAAAGAGACGGTGGACTTCGGCCCCAACTACGACGGCTCCGAAAAAGAGCCGCTGGTGCTGCCCACCCGCATTCCCAATTTGCTGGTCAATGGCTCCGGCGGTATTGCCGTGGGCATGGCCACCAACATCCCGCCGCACAACCTGAATGAGGTGGTGGATGCCTGCCTGCACCTGCTGCGCAACCCCGAGGCCAGCATCGATGACCTGATGGACATCATCCCGGCACCCGACTTCCCCACCGCCGGCATCATCTACGGCATCAACGGTGTGAAGGAAGGCTACCGCACCGGACGCGGCCGCGTGGTGATGCGCGCCAAGTGCCATTTTGAAGACATCGACAAGGGCCAGCGCCAGTCCATCATCGTCGACGAGCTACCCTACCAGGTCAACAAGAAGACCTTGCAAGAACGCATGGCCGAGCTGGTGCACGAGAAGAAGATCGAGGGCATCAGCCATATTCAGGACGAGTCCGACAAGTCCGGCATGCGCCTGGTAATCGAGCTCAAGCGCGGCGAAGTGCCCGAGGTGGTGCTCAACAACCTGTACAAGCAGACCCAGTTGCAGGACACCTTTGGCATCAACATGGTGGCCCTGGTGAATGGCCAGCCCAAGCTGTGCAACCTGAAGGACCTGATCGAGGTCTTCCTGAACCACCGCCGCGAAGTGGTGACACGCCGCACGGTCTTCAATCTGCGCAAGGCGCGCGAACGCGGCCATGTGCTCGAAGGCCTGGCCGTGGCCCTGGCCAATATCGACGATTTCATTCGCATCATCCGCGAGTCGCCCACGCCGCCTGTCGCCAAGATCGAGCTGATGAACCGCCCCTGGGACAGCAGCCTGGTGCGCGAGATGCTGACCCGCACACGGGCCGATGGTGGCGTCATCAACGCCGACGACTACCGACCCGACGGCCTGGAGAAGAACTTCGGCATGGGCGCCGACGGCCTGTACCGTCTGTCCGACACGCAGGCGCAGGAAATTCTGCAAATGCGTCTGCAGCGCCTGACCGGCCTGGAGCAGGACAAGATCGTGGCCGAGTACAAAGAGGTGATGGCCGAGATCGAAGACCTGCTGGACATCCTGGCCAAGCCTGAGCGCGTCTCCACCATCATTGGTGACGAGCTGGGCCATGTGAAACACGAGTTCGGCCAGACCAAGATGGGTGCACGCCGCAGCCTGGTCGAGCACTCGTCGTTCGACCTGTCCACCGAAGACCTGATCACCCCCACCGACATGGTGGTGACCATGAGCCACAGCGGTTACATCAAGAGCCAGCCTCTGGGCGAGTACCGGGCGCAAAAGCGCGGCGGACGCGGCAAGCAGGCCACGGCCACCAAGGAAGACGATTGGGTCGATCAGCTGTTTGTGGCCAACACCCACGACTACATCCTGTGCTTCTCCAACCGCGGCCGCCTGTACTGGCTCAAGGTATGGGAAGTGCCGCAAGGCTCGCGCGGCTCGCGCGGCCGCCCCATCGTCAATATGTTCCCCTTGCAAGAGGGCGAAAAAATCACCGTGGTGCTGCCGCTCACCGGCGAGAAGCGCACATTCCCGGCCGACCAGTATGTGTTCATGGGCACCAGCATGGGCACCGTGAAGAAGACCGCGCTGAATGAATTTTCCAACCCGCGCAAGGCCGGCATCATTGCCGTGGACCTGGACGAAGGCGACTTCCTGATTGGCGCCGCACTCACCGACGGCCAGCACGACGTGATGCTGTTCAGCGACGGCGGCAAGGCCGTGCGCTTTGATGAAAACGATGTGCGCCCGATGGGCCGCAATGCGCGCGGCGTGCGCGGCATGATGCTGGACGAGACCCAAAGCGTGATCGCCATGCTGGTGGCCGAGGACGAGCAGCAAAGCGTGCTCACCGCCACCGAAAACGGCTACGGCAAACGCACCAGCATCACCGAATACACCCGCCACGGCCGCGGCACCAAGGGCATGATTGCGATCCAGCAGTCCGAGCGCAACGGCAAAGTGGTAGCCGCAACCCTGGTCCACGTGGACGACGAAATCATGCTGATCACCGACAAGG
Source organism: Rhodoferax sp. (assembly GCA_043758575.1). GTDB lineage: Bacteria > Pseudomonadota > Gammaproteobacteria > Burkholderiales > Burkholderiaceae_C > Allorhodoferax. The sequence continues at coordinate 28,372 of JAYVNF010000310.1, read as the reverse complement.
GCGTGCTGGTACGCACCCGTGTCTCCGAGATCCGCGAACTCGGCCGCGCCACCCAGGGCGTGACCCTGATCGGCCTGGACGAAGGCTCCAAACTCAGCGGCCTGCAACGCATTGTGGAAAACGATGCCCAGGCCGCCGACGAAGCCCCGGGTGAAGACACCGCTGGAGATGAAACCGTTTGATGCAGAGCGAGCGCTTGATGAACCGCCCCTATAACTTCTCCGCCGGGCCGGCGGCCATGCCGCAGGAAGTGCTCCAACAGGCCGCCGACGAAATGCTGGACTGGCCAGATGCCAACGGCAAACGCTCGGGCATGGGTGTGATGGAAATGAGCCACCGCGGCAAGGAGTTCCTGTCCATCTATGCGCAGGCCGAAGCCGATTTGCGCGAGCTGCTGGCCGTACCCGCGAACTTCCAGATTCTGTTCATGCAGGGTGGCGGCCTGGCGGAAAACGCCATTGTGCCGCTGAACCTGAGCGCACTGAAAAAAGACGCATCGGGCCAGGGCAATGCTGACTTTGTGGTGACCGGCAGCTGGAGCGAGAAGTCGCACCAGGAAGCGGCCAAATACTGCGGCAACCACCTGGCCGCCAGCGGCAAGGCCGAAGGCTTCACCCGCATTCCCGATGCCAACCAATGGCAACTCAGCACGAACGCCAGCTATGTGCACATCTGCACCAATGAAACCATCAACGGCGTGGAGTTCCACACCCTGCCCGACCTGAAAGCCCTGGACTCCAAGGCCGAACTGGTGATTGACTTCTCTTCGCACGTGGCCTCGCGCAGCGTGGACTGGAGCCGCGTCGGTCTGGCCTTTGGCGGCGCGCAAAAAAACCTCGGGCCGGCCGGACTCACCCTGGTGGTGGTGCGCGAAGACCTGCTGGGCAATGCTTTGGACATCTGCCCCAGTGCCTTCAACTACCAAACCGTGGCCAAGAACCAGTCCATGTACAACACCCCGCCCACCTACGCCATCTACATGGCCGGGCTGGTGTTCCAGTGGCTCAAGCGCCAGGGAGGCATTGCCGCTCTGGAGGCAGCGAATATCGCCAAGGCCGAACTGCTGTACCAGACCATTGACGGCTCGGGCCTGTACCTGAACAAGGTGCACGCCGACTGCCGCTCGCGCATGAACGTACCGTTTTTCCTGCGTGACGAGTCCCTCAACGATGCGTTTCTGGCCGGTGCCAAAGAGGCCGGGCTGTTGCAGCTCAAGGGCCACAAATCGGTAGGCGGCATGCGCGCCAGCATTTACAACGCCATTCCGCTGGCAGGTGTGCAGGCCCTGTGTGCCTACCTGCAAGCGTTTGAACGGACCCACGGATAAAGCCCCATGGCCAAAACGCTTTCTGATTTGCGTATCGAAATCGACGCAGTCGACCAGGAACTCCTCGTCGCCCTGAACCGCCGCGCCGCCCTGGCCAACGCAGTCGGTGAACTCAAGCGCCATGATGGCTCACCAGTGTTCCGCCCGGAGCGCGAGGCGCAGGTCATTCACGGCCTGCAAAAGGCTAACCAGGGACCTTTGAAAGACGCCAGCCTGGCGCTGATCTGGCGCGAAATCATGTCGGCCTGCCGCGCCCTGGAAGCACCGCAGCGCGTGGCCTACCTGGGCCCCAAGGGCACCTACAGCGAAGAGGCCGCGCTGCGCTTTTTCGGCTCCAGCATCCAGCATGTGCCCTGCAACAACTTTGACGAAGTCTTCCACGCGGCCACTTCGGGCGCTGCCGAGTTCGGTGTCATCCCGGTGGAGAACAGCACCGAGGGCGTGGTCACCCGCTCGCTCGATTTGCTGTTGAATTCACCCCTGCACATCATTGGTGAAATCAGCCTGCTGGTGCGCCACCATTTGCTGCGCACCCAAGCCTCGTTGGACGGCATCGAAGTGGTGCTGGCCCACCCGCAGGCCCTGGCGCAATGCCAGCAATGGCTCAGCACCCATTTACCGAATGCCGAACGCCGCGCTGTTTTGAGCAATGCCGAGGGTGCACGCCTGGCTGCGGGCAACCCGGCCTGGGCCGGCATTGCCAGCGAGCGCGCCGGCGCCGAGTTCGGTTTGCACATGGCAGCCCAGGCGATTCAGGACGAGGCCTTCAACCGCACGCGTTTTGTCATGGTCTGCCTGCCCGCCGTCATGCCGGCACCAGAGGCCTCTGGCAAGGACTGCACCAGCCTGGTGGTATCGGTGCCCAACCGTCCCGGCGCGGTGCACGACATGCTGGTGCCGCTCAAGCTGCACGGCGTTTCCATGACCCGCTTCGAGTCGCGCCCGGCGCGTTCCGGCCAGTGGGAATACTTTTTCTACATCGACCTGCAAGGCCACCCGTCCGAGCCGCATGTGGCCGCCGCCCTGCAGGATTTGCGTGGCATTTGTGCCTTCTACAAGGTCCTGGGCACCTACCCCCTGGCCGACTAACCGTTCTATGCACAGGATGCAGCATGTTTGAACAACTCGGACTCATAGGCTGCGGCCTGATGGGCGGCTCCTTCGCGCTGGCGCTCAAGCAGGCTGGCCTGGTCAAGCGCGTGGTGGGCTATAGCAAGTCCCCCAGTACCACCGAGCGTGCGCGCCAGATGGGCATCATCGATATCGAGGCACCCTCGGCCCTGCTGGCCGTGTCGGGCGCCGACATCGTGCTGATTGCCGTGCCGGTGTCGGCCACCGAGGCCACCTTCAAGACGATCAAGCACCTGGTCACGCCTGACATGCTGATCATGGATGTGGGCTCCACCAAACGCGATGTGATCGATTCCGCCCGCCGCGCACTGCGCGAACATGTGGGCCTGTTTGTGCCGGCCCACCCGATTGCGGGCAAGGAAGTCTCGGGCGTGGAAAATGCCGACGCCGATTTGTATGCCGGCAAACAGGTCATCCTCACGCCCATAGAGCGCACCCTGGCGCCGCAACTGCAAAAGGCCCACGAGCTGTGGACCCGCCTGGGCTGCAAGGTGCTGACCATGACACCGGAACAGCACGACGCCGCCTATGCCGCCGTCAGCCACCTGCCGCACCTGATTGCTTTTGCTTTGATGAATGCCATCTCCGGCCAGCCCGATGGCCAGAACTACCTGTCCCTGGCCGGTCCGGGCTTTCGGGACTTCACCCGGATTGCCGCCAGCGACCCCAAGGTCTGGCGTGACATTCTGCTGTCCAACCGCGAAGAGCTGCTGGCCCAAAGCAAGATCTTCCAGCGCAATCTGCAAGCGCTGGAGGTCATGATTTCCAGCGGCGATGCGCAAGCCCTGGAAGGCCTGATTGAACAGGCCAGCATGACCCGTGCCCACTGGAGCATGAATTCCAAGAATAAACCCTGATGTATTCCACCGAATTTCTCGATCTGCCCCACCTGGGCGCCGCTGCCGGCACGGTCACCCTGCCCGGCTCCAAAAGCATTTCCAACCGCGTGCTGCTGCTGGCCGCTCTGTGCGAGGGGGTGACCACCATCCACGACCTGCTGGACAGCGACGACACCCGCGTCATGCTGGTGGCGCTCACCACCCTGGGCTGCAGTATCACGCAGACCGGCGCCACGGTGCAGATCACCGGTTTGGGTGGCAAACTGCTGAACCCGCAGGCCAAGCTGTTCCTGGGCAATGCCGGCACCGCCATGCGGCCGTTGACGGCGGCGCTAGCCGTGCTGGGTGGCGACTTCGAACTCGGTGGCATTCCCCGCATGCATGAGCGTCCGATTGGGGACTTGGTGGATGCCCTGCGCCAGCTGGGTTGCCGCATCGACTACCTGGGCAACGAAGGCTTTCCGCCGCTGCGTATAGGCACACCGGCCCTTGGTCTGGACCAGCCCATACAGGTACGCGGCGATGTCTCCAGCCAGTTCCTGACTGCACTGCTGATGGCTTTGCCCTTAGTGGCAGCCAAAGACATCGTGATCGAGGTGGTGGGCGAGCTGATCTCCCGCCCCTACATTGAAATTACCCTGAACCTGCTGGAGCGTTTTGGCGTGGCGGTGCAGCGCGATGGCTGGCAACGCTTCACCATTCCCGCGGGCTGCAAACTGCAAAGCCCCGGCGTGCTGCATGTGGAGGCCGATGCCTCGAGTGCCAGCTACTTCATTGCGCTGGGTGCCATCGCGGCCAGCGTGGGCGCACAGTCGGGCATACGCGTGCAAGGCGTGGGCGCGGACTCCATCCAGGGCGACATCCGCTTCATCGAAGCCGCCCGCATGATGGGCGCACAGATCGAGAGCGGCCCCAACTGGCTGCACATCAAGCGTGGCCAGTGGCCGCTGCAAGCCATCACCCTGGACTGCAACCACATCCCGGACGCCGCCATGACCCTGGCCGTCATGGCCCTGTACGCCAACGGCACCACCACCCTGCGCAATATCGCCAGCTGGCGCGTCAAGGAAACCGACCGCATCGCCGCCATGGCGACGGAGCTGCGCAAACTGGGTGCCCAGGTGGTTGAAGGAGCTGACTTCATCGAGGTGACGCCGCCCGCAGATCCCGGCCACTGGAAAGCCGCCAGCATCCACACCTATGACGACCACCGGGTGGCCATGTGCTTTTCCCTGGCGGCCTTCAATCCGGCCGGTCTGCCGGTGCGGATCGTTGACCCCAAATGCGTGGCCAAGACCTTTCCGGATTATTTCGAGACCCTGTTCTCCGTCGCCCACACCGCCACCGAAGCTATCCCCGTGCTGTGCATGGATGGCCCCACCGCATCCGGCAAGGGCACGCTGGCGGCTGCCCTGGCGGAAAAGCTGGGCTACCACTTTCTGGATTCCGGCTCGCTCTACCGCATCACCGGCCTGGCCGCCACGCGCGCCGGCATCGCGCTGGAAGTTACCAACCAGCAGCACATCGTCGACTTGCTGCGCACCCTGCCGATCCGCTTCGAAGGCAGCCACATCCTGCTGGACGGTGAGGACGTGAGCGAGGCCATCCGCACCGAAGAGGCCGGCATGAATGCCTCGCGCGTGTCAGCATTTCCCATGGTGCGCGAGGCCCTGGTGGCGTTTCAGCGCAGCTTTCGCCAACTTCCGGGCCTGGTGGCCGACGGACGCGATATGGGCACGATTATTTTCCCCACCGCCCCGCTCAAGGTGTTCCTCACGGCCAGCGCCACCTGCCGCGCCCAGCGGCGCCATAAGCAGTTGATTTCAAAGGGCATTCCAGCTACACTTGACAGTCTTCTCGCAGACCTTGAGGCGCGTGACGCACGGGACAGCTCCCGCAGCGTTGCGCCCTTGAAGCCCGCAGTCGATGCCCAGCTGCTAGACAACTCCGATTTGACGGTACAAGCCTCCGTCGACATCGTGTTGGACTGGTGGCAAGGCAAACAGCCCTTCAGGTCCGCTTGAAAGGTAGAAAACAAAGCCTCTGGGCTTTGTGAGAAAGCCAAGCCTCGCGGCCTGGCAACTTTGGCCCCCAGTGCTCTACTCGCGCATCAGCGCATCAGCTCTGGGGTTCGATAACTTAACCCCGCAGTGCAAACTGCAAAACACATGTCAGAATCTTTCGCAGCCCTATTTGAAGAATCCCTGCAACGCTCGGAAATGCGCACCGGTGAAGTCATCACCGCAGAAGTCGTCCGCATCGAGCACAGCTTTGTCGTTGTCAACGCTGGCCTCAAGTCTGAAGCCTACGTGCCAATCGAAGAATTCAAGAGCGACAAGGGCGAGCTCGAAGTCCAAGTGGGTGACTTCGTCTCTGTTGCCATCGACTCCGTCGAAAACGGTTACGGCGACACCATCCTGTCGCGTGACAAGGCCAAGCGCCTGGCTTCCTGGATGAGCCTGGAAAAAGCCCTGGAATCCGGCGAATTCGTGACCGGCACCACCTCCGGCAAGGTCAAGGGCGGCCTGACCGTTCTGGTCAATGGCATCCGCGCCTTCCTGCCTGGCTCGCTGGTCGATACACGTCCTACCAAGGACCTGTCTCCCTACGAAAACAAGACCATGGAATTCAAGGTCATCAAGCTGGACCGCAAGCGCAACAACGTGGTGCTGTCGCGCCGTGCCGTGGTCGAAGCCTCCATGGGCGAAGAGCGCGCCAAGCTGATGCACACCCTCAAAGAAGGTTCTGTGGTGCAAGGCGTGGTCAAGAACATCACCGAATACGGTGCCTTCGTGGACCTGGGTGGTATCGACGGCCTGCTGCACATCACCGACATGGCCTGGCGCCGTGTCCGTCACCCTTCTGAAGTGGTGCAAGCCGGTCAGGAAATCACTGCCAAGATTCTCAAGTTTGACACCGAGAAGAACCGTGTCTCCCTGGGTCTGAAGCAAATGGGTGATGACCCTTGGATGGGCGTGAACCGCCGCTACCCCCAAGGTACGCGCATGTTTGGCAAGATCACCAACATCGCCGATTACGGCGCATTTGTGGAACTGGAACCCGGAATCGAAGGCCTGGTCCACGTGTCCGAAATGGACTGGACCAACAAGAATGTGGCTCCCTCGAAGATCGTTGCCCTGGGCGACGAAGTCGAAGTCATGGTTCTGGAAATCGACGAAGACAAGCGCCGTATCTCCCTGGGCATGAAGCAGTGCAAGGCCAACCCTTGGCAAGAATTTGCCCAGAACACCAAGCGCGGCGACCGCGTGAAGGGCCCCATCAAGTCCATCACCGATTTCGGCGTGTTTGTGGGCTTGGCTGCCGGTATCGACGGCCTGGTGCACCTGTCCGACCTGTCCTGGAACGAGTCCGGCGAAGTGGCCGTGCGCGAGTACAAGAAGGGTCAAGAAGTTGAAGCCCTGGTGCTGGCCGTGGACGTGGACCGCGAACGCATCTCCCTGGGTATCAAGCAGCTCGACTCCGATCCTTTCACCACCTTTGTGTCGATCAACGACAAGGGCCAGATCGTGACCGGCAAGGTCAAGACCGTGGACGCCAAGGGTGCTGAAATCGACCTGGGTGAAGACATCATCGGTTACCTGCGCGCCTCTGAAATCAGCCGCGACCGCGTCGAAGACGCTCGCAATGTACTGAAAGAAGGCGACGAAGTGACCGCTGTGGTGGTGAATGTGGATCGCAAGACCCGCAACATCCAGCTGTCCATCAAGGCCAAGGACATGGCAGATCAGAACGAAGCCATGCAATCCCTGAGCCAGCAGTCTGCCCGTGAAAACGCTGGTACCACCAGCCTGGGCGCATTGCTGCGCGCCAAGCTGGACAACAACTAATCTTTAGTTGCTGAACCGATAAAAACGACCGGCTGCACCTGTGCGCCGGTCGTTTTTTTGTCCAAAATTCCCTACCTGACGCCCCACCCATGACCCGCTCCGACCTGGTTGAAGAACTGGCCAACCGCTTTGGTCAGCTGACGCATCGTGACGCCGAATTTGCCGTGAAGGCGATTCTGGACGCCATGAACGAGGCCCTGGTGCGTGGACACCGTATTGAAATCCGCGGCTTTGGAAGCTTCTCCATCAACCGCCGCCCGCCCCGCATAGGACGCAATCCGCGCAGCGGTGAAAGTGTCGCCATTCCCGAAAAGCGCGTGCCCCATTTCAAACCCGGCAAGGCCTTGCGCGAAGCCGTAGACCTGCGCACCGCCGAGATGGAATTGACCGTGGTGGCCAAGACCAAAATCTGAGTCCACCCTTGTAGAATCGGCTCCAGCCCGAGGAGTTGAATGAAACCAATTACATGGCTCTTTAAGTGGTTACTTAAAGCGGCCATTTTTTTTACCCTGTTCGCCTTCGCCCTGAATAACCAGGGTGATGTGACGCTGCGCTTTTTCTTTGGCCAGCAATGGACCGCACCCATGGTGCTGGTGGTGTTGGGCGCCTTTGCCGCCGGTTTGGCCGTGGGGGTGATGGGCATGGTGCCGCGCTGGTTGCGCCTGCGCCAGGCCGCACACAGCGCAACACCCTCTACCCCCGCAACGCCCGCCCCAGAGACCAAGCCTGCCGTGCTGAGCGGTGATGGCTACAGCGACTCCAGCATCCATGGAATTTGATTTCAGCCTCTTGCTGCTGGCCCTGCCACTGGTGTTTGTGTTGGGCTGGCTGGCCTCGCGCATGGACCTGCGCCAGCTGCGCATGGAAAGCCGCCAGGCGCCCAAGGCCTATTTCAAGGGCCTGAACTTCCTGCTCAATGAACAGCAGGACCAGGCCATTGACGCCTTTATCGAAGCCGTGCAAAACGACCCCGACACCTCGGAGCTGCACTTTGCCCTGGGCAATCTGTTCCGACGCCGCGGCGAATACGAGCGTGCGGTGCGCGTGCACCACCACCTGCTTTCGCGCGGCGACCTGGTCGCCGATGACCGGCACCGGGCCCAGCACGCGCTGGCGCTGGACTACCTCAAAGCCGGCCTGCTGGACCGCGCCGAAGAGGCGCTGCTAAAACTCGAAGGCACGCGCTTCGAGGCCCAGGCCCGCCTGGCCCTGCTGGCCAACTACGAACGCTCGCGCGACTGGGAGCAGGCCGCCGGTGTAGCCAGGAAACTCGAAGCCGCCGGCCAGGGCAGCTTCGCTGGACGCCTGGCGCATTACCTGTGCGAACAGGCCGCCGCATTGGTGGTGTCCCAAAAACTGGATGAAGCCCAGGCCTTGTTGCAGCAAGCCATAGCCACCGCACCGCACACACCCCGCCCCCGCATGGACATGGCGGCCCTGCAGCGCCAGCGTGGGGCGCACCAGGAGGCCTGCGCCACACTGGCGGAAGCCATGCAGCAGGCCCCTGCGGCCACGCCCTTGATAGCGCCCCTGCTGGCAGCGGCGGCCATCGCCGCCCACTCTATTGCACCGACCCTGGCCCTGCTCACAGCACGCTATGAAGAAAGCAGCTCCATTGACGTGCTGGACGCCATCGTTACCCTGGAAGCCGCCAATGGCGATGCCGCTCTGACGGCACGCCAGTGGTATGCGCGGCACCTAGAGAAAGAACCCTCGCTGGTGGCGGCGGCCAAATGGATTGCCGGCGAGAAGCTGGAGCATGAGCAGTTCCACCCCCAGGTGCAGCGCGCCCTGGACCACGCCGTCAAGCCGCTCACGCGTTACCGCTGCGCCGCCTGCGGTTTTGAGGCCAAGCGCCATTTCTGGCAATGCCCGGGCTGCCAGGCCTGGGACAGCTATCCCGCGCTGAGAGTTGAAGAGTTATGAACATCACCAAAGAACAAATTGCCAAGGCCCGCGTGCTCGTGGTGGGCGACGTGATGCTGGACCGCTACTGGTACGGCGCGGTGGACCGCATCAGCCCGGAAGCGCCAGTGCCAGTCGTGCGGGTCACGCGCGAGGAAGAACGTGCCGGTGGCGCCGCCAACGTGGCCTACAACGCTGTCAGCCTGGGCGCCCAGGCCAGCCTGCTCACCGTGGTGGGGGATGACGATGCCAGCCACCACCTGGAAGCGCTGGTGGCCAAGACCGGCATACAGACCTATTTCGGCCGCGACGAAGCGCTCAAGACCACGGTCAAGCTGCGCGTCATCGGGCGCCAGCAGCAGCTCATACGCCTGGACTTCGAGAACACGCCCAAGAACGAGGTGCTGGCCGGCCAAACCGCCACCTTCGAAGACATTCTGCCGCAGCACAATGCGGTGCTGTTCTCGGACTACGGCAAGGGTGGCCTCGCGCACGTGATCGACATGATTGCCCGCGCCCGCGCCCAAGGTACGCCGATTCTGATCGACCCCAAGGGCAGCGACTACGCCCGCTACCGCAACGCCACCGTGATCACCCCCAATCGCGCTGAAATGCAGCAGGTGATTGGCGACTGGAGCGACGAGGCCGAGCTGCGCAGCAAGGCCCACAATCTGCGCATGCAGCTGCACCTGGACGCCGTGCTGCTGACCCGCAGCGAAGAAGGCATGACCTTGTTTGATGCCCAGGGCGAACTGCATGTGAGCGCCCAGGCGCGCGAGGTGTTTGATGTCACCGGTGCCGGCGACACGGTGATTGCCACCATGGCCACCATGGTCGGCGCCGGCCTGACCTTGAGAGAAGCCATGCCCCTGGCCAACCGCGCCGGCGGTATTGTGGTGGGCAAGTTTGGCACGGCCACCGTGTCCTATGAGGAGTTATTCGCATGACCCGAGTTGTAGTAACCGGAGCTGCCGGCTTTATTGGCAGCAATATCATCAAGGGGCTCAATGCCCGCGGCATTGACGACGTCATTGCCGTGGACGACATGACGCAGGGCGACAAGTTCCGCAACCTGGCGGACCTGAGAATCGCCGACTACGTGGACGCCGACGACTTCTACAGCGCCTTTGCCGGTGGCCACTTCGGCCAGGTAGAGGCCATATTCCATGAAGGTGCCTGCAGCGACACCATGGAGAGCGACGGCAAGTTCATGATGGGCAACAACTACACCCTGTCCTGGAACCTGTTCCAGGCCTGCCAGAAGCGCGGTGCGCGCCTGCTGTATGCCTCCAGCGCCGCCACCTATGGCGGCTCCAGCACCTTCCGCGAAGACCCGGCCTTTGAGCTGCCGCTCAACGTCTATGGCTACTCCAAGCTGCTGTTTGACCAGCGCATGCGGCGCGAATGCGGTGCCAATTTTGAGCGCAGCAAGGCCGGGCGCACCCAGCAGGTGGTGGGCTTTCGCTACTTCAACGTCTACGGCCCGCGCGAGCAGCACAAGGCGCGCATGGCCAGCGTGGCTTTTCACCAGTTTCACCAGTTCAAGGCCGAAGGCAAAGTTAAACTCTTTGGCGAATACGGCGGCTATGTGCCCGGTGGCCAGATGCGCGACTTTGTGTTTGTCGACGACGTGGTGGCGGTCAACCTCTGGTTCTTTGACAACCCCAGCCAATGCGGCATCTTCAACCTGGGCTCGGGCCGGGCCCAGCCCTTTAACGATGTGGCCAGCTCGGTGGTCAACACCTTGCGCGCCGCCCAGGGCGAGAGCACGCTGTCGCTGGATGCCATGGTGCAACAGGGTCTGCTGGAATACGTGACCTTTCCCGACGCCTTGCGCGGCAAGTACCAGTGCTTCACCCAGGCCGACCTGAGTGCCCTGCGCGCCACCGGTTGCAATCACCAATTTGTCGATGTGCAAACCGGCGTGGCCAAGTATGTGCAATGGCTGTCCAAGGCCTGATGCCACCATGCGCTCGCTAAGCCTTGCCGCCCTGCTGTGTCTGCTGTCCTTGTGCGCCCAGGCGCTAGAGGTCAACGGCGCCAATGAGGCCGAACTCGACAGCGTGCGCGGCCTGGGGCCCAGTGCCACGGCGCGCATTCTGGCGGCGCGCGAACAGGGCGTCTTCAAGGATTGGGCCGATCTGATGCAGCGGGTCAAAGGCATCAAGCTCCGTACCGCGGCCAAGCTGTCCGAAGCCGGCCTGACGGTAAACCAACAAGCCTATTCACTGCCAGAGGCTGGCGCCAAGGCCCCGTGATGCTGCCGGTGCTGGCGATCTGCATTGGCGCTTGCTTCGGTGCCTTGGCGCGTTGGCAACTGGGCCTGTGGCTGAACCCTACGCTGACCGTGGCTGGCACCATGCTGCCCATAGGCACGCTGGCCGCCAACCTGATTGGAGGCTATCTGGTCGGAGTGTGCGTAGGCGTGTTCCATGCCATGCCGCAGCTGGACCCACTGTGGCGTCTGCTGCTGGTCACCGGCTTTTTGGGGGCGCTGACCACCTTCTCCAGCTTTTCCGCCGAGGTGGTCAGCATGCTGATGCAGCAGCGCTATGCACTGGCGCTGATGACAGCATCGGTGCACCTGTTGGGCTCCTTGCTGCTGACCGTCGCCGGCATCAAGTCCGCGGCGTTTTTTCTGTCCGCCGCGTAGAGCCGATGAACGCCGCTTAGCGCCGCCTAGAGTTTCTGCGACTGCATGAAGCTGTCGAAGCGCGCCTCGGCAAAACGGAACCACAGGTTCTGGTCGCGCCGGAAGGTGGAGTAGTCGTCGTAAATCTTTTTCCAGCGCGGGTTCTTGGCGCTGATCTCATCGCACACCGCCATCGACTCCTTGAAGGCCAGGTCCATCAGCTCTTTGGGGAAGGGCAGCACCTTGGTCTTGTTGGCCACCAGCTGCTTGAGCGCCAGCGGGTTCTTGGCATCGTACTTGGCCTGCATTTCCACGTGGGCAAAGGAAGAGGCGGCTTCGATGATGGCCTTGTTCTCGGCTGACAGCGCTTCATAGGCCTTGCTGTTGCAGAACAGCTCCACCTGCGGGCCGCCTTCCCACCAGGCCGGGTAGTAGTAATAGGGTGCGACCTTGCTCAGGCCCAGCTTCTGGTCATCGTAGGGGCCGACGAACTCGGCTGCGTCAATCGTGCCTTTTTCCAGCGCCTGGTAAATCTCGCCGGCCGGAATGTTTTGCGGCACGCCGCCCATGCGGTCAATCACCTTGCCGGCCATGGGCGCGGTGCGGAATTTCAGGCCCTTGAAATCGGCCACGCTCTTGATTTCCTTGCGGTACCAGCCACCCATCTGGGCACCGGTGTTGCCGGCTGCAAAGTTCACCATGTTGTAGCCCTTGTAGAACTCGCGCAGCAGCTTCAGGCCGTTGCCCTCGTACATCCAGGCGGTCATCTGGCGGCTGTTCAGGCCAAAGGGAATGGCGCAGCTCAGGGCAAAGGCCTCGTCCTTGCCAAAGAAGTAATAGGCCGCGGTGTGGGCGCACTCCACGGTGCCGTCCTGCACCGCGTCCACCACGCCAAAGGCGGGCATCAGCTCGCCAGCGGCATGGGTGGTGATAGTGAACTTGCCACCCGACATTTCGCCGACTTTTTTGGCAATGGTTTCGGCCGCGCCGTACAGGGTGTCCAGCGACTTGGGAAAGCTCGACGCCAGGCGCCAGCGCACTGCCGCCTGGGCATGGGCGGCGGGCGCCACACCGGCGGCCAACACGCCCGCAATACCGGCATGTTTGATGATTGAGCGACGATCCATGTTTCTTACTCCGTTGGGTTGATTGGGTGCTTGGCGTTCATTGTAGAAACCAGCCACCCGCATACCTTGCGGGTTTTCCCGTGAAAGCACGGGCCACAGGCAAATGATTGGCGCCGTCGCGCCTCAGGCCACGCGCACGGCCGGCAGCAGCAGATCGGCAAAGCGCCGGCGTACCGAGGCCTCGATGCCTGCAGCGTCCAGCCCCTGCATGGCCAGCAGCTTGCCCGGGTCGCCATGTTCGATGAACTGGTCGGCCAAGCCCAGCTGCAACACCGGCAAGTTCAGGCCGGCGGCCTGCAAGGCCTCCAGCACGGCGCTGCCGGCGCCGCCCATGAGGGTCCCCTCTTCCACCGTCACCAACGCCTCGTGTTCCTTGGCTACGGCGCTCAGCAGTTCCACATCCAGGGGTTTGACCCAGCGCATATTCACCACCGTGGCGCCCAGGGCTTCCGCGGCCTTGAGCGCCGGATACAGCAAGGTGCCAAAGGCCAGGACGGCAATCTTCTTGCCGCGTTTGCGGACCTCGCCCCGGCCCAGAGGCAGGCCTTCCAGCGTGGCAGTTGTGGCCACACCAGCGCCGGCGCCACGCGGGTAGCGCACCGCCACCGGGTGACTCTGCGCAAAGGCGGTGCTGAGCAGCTGGCGGCATTCGCTTTCGTCGGCCGGACAGGCCAGGCTCATGTTCGGGATGCAGCGCAGGAAAGGAATGTCGTAGGCACCGGCATGGGTGGCACCATCGGCACCAACCAAGCCGGCGCGGTCCAGCGCAAACACCACCGGCAAGTTTTGAATCGCCACGTCGTGGATCAGCTGGTCGTAGGCGCGCTGCAGGAAGGTGGAGTAAATCGCTACTACCGGCTTCAGGCCCTCGGTGGCCAGGCCAGCGGCAAAGGTCACGGCATGTTGTTCGGCAATGCCCACATCAAAGTAGCGCTCGGGGAAGCGCCGCTCAAACTCCACCATGCCCGAGCCCTCGCGCATGGCCGGCGTGATGCCCACCAAACGGCTATCGGCCGCTGCCATATCGCACAGCCATTGGCCAAACACCTGGGTGAAGGTGGTGGCGGGCGCGGTCAGCGCCTTTTGCAGGCCCACCGCTGGATCGAACTTGCCGGGGCCGTGGTAGGCCACCGGATCGGCCTCGGCCAGCTTGTAGCCCTGGCCTTTTTTGGTCACCACGTGCAAAAACTGCGGACCCTTGAGCTGGCGTATGTTTTCCAGCGTGGGAATCAGCGAGTCCAGGTCATGGCCGTCGATAGGGCCTATGTAGTTGAAGCCAAATTTTTCAAACAGCGTGGCCGGTACCACCATGCCCTTGGCGTGTTCCTCGATGCGCTTGGCCAACTCAAACAGCGGGGGCGCGCCCTTGAGCACGGTCTTGCCCACATTCTTGGCGGCGGCATAGAACTGGCCGCTCAGCAGCTGCGCCAGGTAGCGGTTGAGCGCACCGACCGGCGGGCTGATGCTCATGTCGTTGTCGTTCAGGATGACCAGCAGATTGCAGTCAGCCACACCGGCGTTGTTCAGCGCTTCAAAGGCCATACCAGCGGTCATGGCGCCGTCGCCAATGATGGCGATGGCGCGGCGTTCCTCGCCCTTGATCTTGGCGGCCAGGGCCATGCCCAGGGCAGCCGAGATGGAGGTGCTGGAGTGGGCGGTGCCAAAGGCATCGAACTCGCTCTCGGAGCGCTGCGGAAAGCCGCTCAGGCCGCCCATCTGGCGCAAGGAAGCCATGCGCTCGCGCCGGCCGGTGAGAATTTTGTGCGGGTAGGTCTGATGGCCCACGTCCCACACCAGGCGGTCCTGCGGCGTGTTGAACACATAGTGCAGTGCCACCGTCAGCTCCACCGTTCCCAGGTTGGAACTCAGATGGCCGCCGGTGCGCGCCACGCTGTGCAGCAGGTAGTCGCGCAGCTCGGTCGCCAGGCCGTGCAGCTGCGGGCGTGCCAGTTTGCGCAGGTCATCGGGGCCGTGGATGGTTTCTAGCAGGGGGTAAGGTGAGTTCGGCATGTGCGTGTGTGTGTTGCGCGGGCGTTCAGTGGACAGAGGACCGCGCCTCAATGGGCGCGGTTTACCACCATGTCGGCCAGTGCTGCCAGGGCCAGGGTGTTGGCCAGGCCGCTGCGTTGCAGGGCCTGTTGGGCCAGGGTCAAAAGTTCTTGTGCGTAGGCCTGGCTGCGCTCCAGCCCCATCAGGGAGACGTAGGTGGGCTTGTCGTTGTCGGCGTCCTTGCCGGCTGTCTTGCCCAGGGTGCTGGAGTCGGCAATCACGTCCAGAATGTCGTCCACCACCTGAAAGGCCAGGCCCACGGCCGCGCCATAGTCCTGCAGTGCCGCCAGCGCCCGCGCATCCGGCGTGCCACAGTGGGCTCCCATTAGCACGCTGCCTTGCAACAGCGCACCGGTTTTGAGCTGGTGCATTTCACGCAGCTCGGCCTCACTCAGGGTGTGGCCCACACTGGCCAGATCAATCGCCTGGCCACCGGCCATGCCGGCGCTGCCCGCAGCGCGCGCCAGCAGGCTGCACAGACGCGCCTGTTGCAGCGCTGGCACGGCCTCGCCTTCGGGCGTCAGCAATTCAAAGGCCAGGGCCTGCAGGGCGTCGCCCGCCAGCAGGGCACTGGCCTCACCAAAGCGCACGTGCACGGTAGGCTTGCCACGGCGCAACACATCGTTGTCCATACAGGGCATGTCGTCATGCACCAGGGAGTAGGCGTGTATCAGCTCCACCGCACAGGCCGCGCGCAGGGCCGCTTCGGCGCCCTGACGGCTATCCGGCACCACCGCCTCATGGGCCGCCAGCACCAGCAGCGGGCGCAGACGCTTGCCGCCGTCGAGCACCGCATAGCGCATGGCCTCCACCAAGGCGGCCGGAGCCGCATGGGTGGAGCCCGGAGAGGCATCGGCCGTGACCCAGCGCTCCAGCGCGCTCTCCACCTGGCTCAGTCGGCTACCGGCCCAGGCTTCGAGTTGGAAAGGGGCGCCGCCATCGCGATCCGCTGCCATCATTGCGCCTTCCAGACTTTTTGCGTGCCTTCGTCGAGCACCTTGATCTGGTCCTCAACGGCTTGCAGCCGCTCACGGCAGTACTGCAACAGGCTGGCGCCCCGCTGGTAGCCGCTGAGCAGCTGGTCCAACGGCATTTCACCGGACTCCAGGCGCCGCACCAGGGCATCGAGCTCTTGCATGGCGTCTTCGTAGCTGGCTGGCAGTGCGGCGCTGTCTTGCGCAGGCGCGGGCACAGACGGGGTCTTGGAGGGGGCACTGGCCTTGGGCATGGTTCTTCAAAAAATAGAGTAACGGCAAAGCCGCAGGCTGCGATTTTAGGCTTTTGCACGGACCCACCCGCAGTCCGTAATCGCTACCCATCGGGGACGAAAAAAAACCCAGCCCCAAGGGCCGGGTTTTTCGGTTTGCCTGCAGGCTGGGCCGGCCGTATTAACGGGCCTTCTTGGCCTTGGTGGCAGAGGTCACGGCGGCAGCGCCTTTTTCCAGCGCGCTTTCCAAGGTGGATTCGGCAGTAGAGGCAGCAGCCTTGAGGCTCTTGGCCACATTGGCAAAGGCTTCAGGAGCGGGATGGGCTTTTTCCATGGCGTCCACGCTGGTGTTGAACTGGCCCACGCTCAGGGACGTCGCAGCCTTCAGGTTCTTGGCAAACATGGCCATGCCAGCTTCGGCCGATGCCTTCATGACTTCAAACGCAGTTTGCGGGTCCTTGGCGCCCTTGATGGACTCCACGGTTTCGGTGATCACGGCTTGGGCTTCCTTGGCTTGCACTTGGGCCAGGTCAGCCCAGGCCTTCAGGTTGTCTTGCACGGGCTTGATGGCTTCTTGCATGGCGGCAGGGTTCATTTTGGGAGCTGCTTCCGACATGGTTTTGGCGATGGCTTCGAAGGGAGTGTTCTTGAACATGGTAGGTCCTTAGGTAAAATTGTTGCGGTGCAGCAATTATTGATCGGTTCGGGCTTGCGTGCCCTTTTCAGGCGTTTATTAGTTGTGCGGCCCTATTTCTAGTGCCCAGCCAATCACCGCTTACAATCACAGTCCCGGCAGCTCTCGAGGTAACTGCCCTTCAAGCCCCTGTCAGCAGGGGTTTTTGCTTCCACAGAAGGACCGAGTTGTGCAAACCCTGTGCAAAAACCACTCTCCCGTAGATTCCGAAAAACCCGCCAAGGTCATTCCCATGCGGGCCCCAGCCGAGGCGCCCAACAGCGCTTCGCAACTACCGGTTTCCAGCTATTTCGACCCGGCGCTGTACGCGCGGGAGATGCAACACATCTTCCAGAATGGTCCGCGCTATGTGGGCCATGCCCTGAGCGTGCCCAACCACGGCGATTACTACGCCCTGCCCCAAGAGGGCGAGGGCCGTGCGCTGGTGCGCAATGCCAGCGGCATTGAACTGATTTCCAATGTCTGCCGGCACCGCCAAGCGGTGATGCTCAAAGGCCGCGGCTCGCTCACCCAAGGTGCGAGTGCCGGTGGCGGCAACATCGTCTGCCCGCTGCACCGCTGGACCTATAGCGGCGCCAACAGCGGGGCCACGCCGGCTGGCACCCTGATAGGTGCGCCGCACTTTGAGCACGACCCCTGCCTGAACCTGAACAACTACAAGCTGCAGGAATGGAACGGCCTGCTGTTCGAGCAAAACGCTGTCGACGTGGCCCAGCAACTGGCCCACATGGGGCCGCGCGCCGACCTCAACTTTGACGGCTACGTGCTGGACCATGTAGAGCT
Organism: Rhodoferax sp.; assembly: GCA_043758575.1. GTDB lineage: Bacteria > Pseudomonadota > Gammaproteobacteria > Burkholderiales > Burkholderiaceae_C > Allorhodoferax. The sequence continues at coordinate 10,830 of JAYVNF010000310.1, read as the reverse complement.
GCACGAGTGCAACTACAACTGGAAGACCTTTATCGAGGTCTATCTGGAGGACTACCACGTGGGCCCCTTCCATCCGGGCCTGGGCCAGTTCGTCAGCTGTGACGATTTGCGCTGGGAGTTCAAGGACAACTACTCGGTGCAGACCGTGGGCATTGCCAACCAACTGGCGCGCTCCGGCAGCCCGGTGTACGTGCGCTGGCACAAGGCCCTGCTGGCCTACCGCAACCAGGTGCCCCCCCCGTTCGGCGCCATCTGGCTGACCTACTACCCGCACATCATGGTCGAGTGGTACCCGCATGTGCTGACGGTCTCCACCCTGCACCCCATGGGCCCCAACAAGACCATGAACATGGTGGAATTTTTTTACCCCGAAGAAATTGCCGCCTTCGAGCGCGAGTTTGTCGAAGCCCAGCAGGCCGCCTACATGGAGACCTGCATAGAGGACGACGAAATCGGCGAGCGCATGGACGCGGGACGCGCCGCCCTGCTGGCGCGCGGTGACAACGAAGTCGGGCCCTACCAGAGCCCGATGGAAGACGGCATGCAGCACTTCCACCAGTGGTACCGCAAACACATGGGCAGCATCTAGTGCAGGCGCTGTGGATGGTGGTTGCGTCGTTCTTCTTCGCCTCCATGGCGGTGGGCATCAAGTTCGCCTCGCACAGCTTCAGCACCTTTGAGCTGGTGTTTTACCGCGGCCTGGTCAGCGTGATTTTTATGGGCGTGGTGGTGCGCGCGCGCGGCGCCAGCCTGCGCACGCCGGTGCCCATGATGCACGTGACGCGCAGTGGCATTGGCGTGGTCTCGCTAGGGTCCTGGTTTTATGCGATTGCCCACCTGCCGCTGGCCACCGCCATGACGCTGAACTACATGAGCGGCGTCTGGATTGCGGCCTTCATCGTCGGCGGCTCCCTGCTCTACGGCAAGGCCGAAAGACAAGGCCCCCTGCTGTTTACCGTGCTGATGGGCTTTGGCGGCGTGGTACTGACGCTGCGCCCCACCATAGACCACGACCAGCTGTTTGCCGGCGTGGTCGGCCTGCTCTCGGGCATGGGGGCGGCGCTGGCCTATATGCAGGTCACGGCCCTGGGCAAGATCGGCGAGCCCGAGGAACGCACGGTGTTTTACTTTTCGGTGGGTACGGTGCTGGTGGGTGCAATTGGCGTACTGTTCAATGACGTCACCCCCTGGGCCCAGGTGCGCTGGCAGGACGCCGCCTGGGTGGTGCCCATAGGCGTGCTGGCCTCCATGGGCCAGTGGTGCATGACACGCGCCTACCGCCAGGGTGCCACGCTGGTAGTGGCCAGCATGCAGTATGCCGGCATTGTGTTTGCCTCCATCTTCAGCCTGACCCTGTTTGGCGACCAGATTGCATCCATCGCCTGGCTCGGCATCGCGGTGATTGTGGCCAGTGGCCTCTTGGCCACCGTGCTGCGCGCGCGCGCCATGCCGGATACGCCGGCCGAAGAACACTAGGGGCCGGGCTGGCTACACTGGGGGACGGACGCTGGACGCGTCGTGTCCCTTAGCCAACCCCATTGGAGCCTGTGTGATGACCTCTAGCCCTGCCACCCCACTCACCGCCCCCTTCACCACCCTGATTTCCGCTGTGCAGCTGCAAACCCTGCTTGACAGCAAGACCCCCTGCATGGTGTTTGACTGCAGCTGCGACCTGATGCAGCCAGAAACTGGCCCGGCGCAGTACCAGCAGGCACACATTGCCAGCGCCGTCTATGCCCATCTGGACAACAACCTCAGCGCCAAGGGCGACCGTGCCATTACCGGTGCAGCGTCCGGCGGACGCCACCCGCTGCCGGCGCGCGGCGTCTTTGCCTCCTGGCTGGGCAGCATCGGTTTTTCCAACACCATGCAGGCCGTGGTCTATGACCGCCAGGGTGCCAACTACTGCGGCCGCCTGTGGTGGATGCTCAAATGGCTGGGCCATGAAAACGTGGCCGTACTGGACGGCGGTTTTCAGGCCTGGCAGGCCGCCGGTGGCGCCGTCGTAGCTGGCACCGAGCCCGCATGCGCCAGCACTGTGTTCCAGATCGCCAAGCCGCTGGTGCAACTGGTGGATGTGGATACCGTCCTGGCCCATCTGGGCCAAGCCGGCCAGCAGATCGTGGATGCGCGGGGTGCGCCGCGTTTCAAGGGCGAGGTAGAACCGATAGACCCGGTGGCGGGCCACATTCCCGGCGCGTTGAACCGCCCCTTCAACCAGAACCTGGGGGCCGACGGCCGCTTCAAGGTCGCCGCCACCCTGCATGCTGAATTCACCGCGCTGCTGGGCCAGCGCGACCCCGCTACCGTGGTGCACCACTGCGGCAGCGGCGTCAGCGCCGTACCCAATATCCTGGCCATGGAAATTGCCGGACTGGGGCGCACAGCCCTGTTTGCTGGCAGCTGGAGCGAGTGGTGCAGTGCCCCCAGCAGGCCGGTGGCGCAGGGCTAAGAGCTATAAGCTTCAGACTGTTTAAAGAACTTCCAGCGCCAGCAACTCCGCCACCGTCTGGCGCCTGCGAATCAGCCGCGCCGCGCCATCCTCCACCAGCACCTCGGCAATCAGCGGCCGGGTGTTGTAGTTGGAGGACATGGAGGCACCGTAAGCGCCAGTGTCATGCACCACCAGCAGGTCACCCACTTGCGCTGGTTGCAGCTCGCGCTGCAGTACCACACCGCCCTCGCCCTGGGTGAACACATCGCCCGACTCGCACAAAGGCCCCGCCACCACCGTGCTGTGGGTGGCGCCAGTGGGACACGTGCCATCGGCGTGAATGATTTCCATGCCGTGGTGGCTGCCGTACATGGCCGGGCGCATCAGGTCGCTAAAGCCGGCGTCCACCAGCACAAAATGCTGCGCGCCCTGGGCCTTGCAGGCCCGCACTTCGCTCACCAGCACGCCGGATTCGGCCACCAGGTAGCGGCCCGGCTCGATCTCCAGCTGCACCGCGTGGCCCAGCAGAGCGGCCACGGTCTGGCGGGCGGCATCCCAGAGGGAGAAGTAGTGCGCGGTATCAATCGTCGGCTCACCGGCCTGGTAGGGAATGGACAGGCCACCACCGGCGGAGATGGCCTGCAGGTCCAGACCCTGGGCCTGCACCGTCTTCACCAGGCTCACCATGGCGCCACACACTTCTTGCAAGTGGCTGTAGTCCACACCCGAGCCGATGTGCATGTGCAGGCCCTGCAAGCGTAGGCCCAGCGTCTTGAGCTGTTCGCAGGCGCGCAGCAGGTCGCCATGCCAGATGCCATGCTTGCTGTGCTCGCCGCCGGTATTGGTCTTGTTGCTGTGGCCGTGGCCGAAGCCGGGGTTGATGCGCAACCACACCGGGTGGCCCGGGCTGACGGCGGCCAGCTGGCCCAGCATGTCGATGGAGCCGCAGTTCACCGGTATCCCCAGCTCGGCCACGCGCCCCAGCGTGGCATGGTCCAGCAGGTCGGCGGTGAAGACGATTTCGGCGTGTCCCTCGTGCACGCCGGGCCTGAAGCCGGCGGCCAGGGCGCGCTCGATTTCGCCCAGCGACACCGCATCCACCACCACACCCTGTTCGCGCAGCAGGCGCAAGAGATGGGTGTTGGAGTTGGCCTTCTGGGCAAAGCGCAGCACGTCGAACTGCTGCAGGGCGGCCACGCGCTGGCGGATGGTGGCGGCGTCATACACCCACAGCGGGGTGCCGTGCTGGCGGGCCAGGTCGGCCAGAAGTGAAGGGTTGAAAGGATTCATGCTTGCATCATGCCCAGGGCAGGTCATAACATCAATGCCATTTTTATGCCGCATGCATTCATTTTCGATATAGTCAATCCATGCCCCCTGCCAATCCCCTGAGCCACACCTCCGACAGCCCCCCAGCCCTCAGCCACCGCCAGCTCGGCCTGTTTCGCAAGGTCATGCTGCATGGCAACCTGAGCCGGGCGGCCGAGGCGGCGCAGTCCAGCCAACCCACGCTGAGCCGGGAGCTGGCCCGGTTGGAGCAGCTCCTGGGCTATGCCCTGTTCGACCGCGTGCGCGGGCGCCTGCACCCCACGGCGCGGGCCCTAGCGCTGATGCAGGAAGTGGAGCGCTCCTTCATCGGCCTAGACCAAATCGCCCTGCGTGCGCGCGAACTGCGCACGCTTAGCAGCACGCGTCTGCGTCTGGCCTGCCTGCCGGCTTTGGCCCATGCGCTGCTGCCGCATGCCTTGCGGGCCCTGGCCAAGAGCACACCGAAGGCGCTGGTGAGCGTGCAGCCGCTGGAGTCACCTTGGCTGGAGCAGGCGCTGTCCGAGCAACGTTTTGATGTGGGTATCAGCGAGGCCAATACGCCGCCTGCCGGTGTGGACTGGCAGGCACTGTTGCAGGCCAACGAAGTGGCCGTGCTGCCGGCCTCGCACGGCCTGTGCCGCAAAACGCTGCTGCAGCCGCAGGACTTTGCCGGCGAGCACTTCATCAGCCTGGCAGTGAACGACCCCTACCGCCAGGCCATAGACCGGCTGTTTACAGCCCACGGGGTGCAGCGCATCCTGTGCCTGGAAACCGAGAGTGCGGTGGCCATTTGCGCCATGGTGCGCCAGGGTCTGGGCGTGGCGATTGTGAATCCGCTCACTGCCCTGGAATGCCAGGGCCAGGGCCTGAAAGTGCGGCCCCTGGCGACGGATCTACCGTTTCAGATCGGCCTGCTGCTGCCTCAGGTTAGCGCGCCACATCCGCTGCGCGAGGCCCTGGTGCAGGCTGTGCTGGATGCCAGTGCGATGCTGGAAGCGCGCTTGCTCAATGGCCGTGCCCGTGCCCCAGGCTGCTCATGAATGCCACCAGCACAATACCGCCGGCCAGCCAGGCTATTTGCGCAGCGGTCTGGCGTGCCGACAGGCGTTTTTGCAACTGCGGAATCAGATCGGCCAGGGCCACATAAATAAAGCTGCTGGAGGCCACCACCAGAAAATACGGCAGATAGGCCCGCAGCTGGTCCACCAACCAGAAGCCCAGCACGCCACCCAGAGCCGTGACTGCGCCGGCCAGCGAGACCTTGATCAAGGCCGCGCGCTTGTTGGAGGTGCCCGCGCGCAGCACCATCAAATCGCCCATGTGGTGCGGCACCTCGTGCGCCAGCACGGCCAGCGCGGCAATCGCACCCAGACGCAGGTCGGCAATAAAGGCCGAGGCGATCAATATGCCGTCGCCAAAGCAGTGCACGCTGTCGCCAGCCAGCACGGCCCAGCTACCGCCTTTGGATTCGGCATGGCCGTGGTTGTGGTTGTGGTTGTGGTTGTGGTCGTGATGGTCATGGCTGTGGTCATGGTGCTCATGGCCGTGGTGCCAGAGCTCGGCCTTGTCCAGCAGAAAGAAAAACACCAGACCCACAAGCAGTACCAGAAACAGGTCGTGCGGCTCCAGTCCGCGCTCAAAGGCTTCGGGCAGCAAATGCATGAAGGCGGTGGCCATCAAGGCTCCGGCGGCCAGGCTCAGCATGTGCTGGGTGTAGCGCCCCAGTGCGCCAAAACTCAGAAGAGCGGCCAGCCAGACGCTGCCCACGCCAGCCAGCAAGGTGCCTAACAGAATCGACAGCAGAATCAAACCACGCCCTTTGCCTTGAACCAGGCCAGTGTGCGCTTGAAGCCGTCTTCGGCCGCAGCCTTGACAAAGGTGGCGCGCCGGTCGTTGTAGAACGCATGCCCTGCGCCCGGATAGATGACGAACTCGCTGGCCTTGGCAGCAGCGTTGCCTTTGGCACCGGCATCCGCCAACGCCGCTTTCATTTGCCGCAGCGCGCCCATGGTGACGATCTTGTCCTGGTCACCATACAGGCCCAGCACCGGGGCCTTGAGCTGGGCCGCCTGGTCCAGCGGCTGGCTGGGTGTCAGCTCCGACTTGCCGCCGGTGACCAGGCCATACCAGGAGACTGCGGCCTTGATTTTGTCGCTGTACTCGGCATACAGCCAGACCACACGGCCGCCCGAACAAAAGCCGGTGATGCCAACCTGCGCCAGGTTGCCGCCGTTCTCGCCGGCCCATTGCAGGGCGCCGTCCAGGTCGTCCATCAGCTGCTCGTCGGGCACCTTGGAGATGATGTCGTTCATCAGCTGCGCCACATCGCTGTAGCTGCTGGCATCGCCCTGGCGCGCATACAGGTCGGGCACGATGGCCAGAAAACCGGCCTTGGCAAAGCGCCGGCACACGTCCTTGATGTGCTCGCCCAGGCCAAAAATGTCGTGCACCAGCAGCAGCACCGGCAGATTGGCTTTGCCATAGGGCGCGGCGTAATAAAAGGGCACGGTGGAGCCGGCCACGTCGTAGATTTCGGTGCCGGTGCTCAGGCCCTCGTCCGAGGTGTTGACCACGGTTTGCGCCATGCTGGGCAGGGTGGTGGCGGCATAACCCACACCCAGGGCCAGCTTCAATGCGGTGCGGCGCGAGGCCACGCTCTCCAGTCCCGTCTCGCTGGGCAGAACGGTGGGCGCAATCGGGGTATCAGGCTTGTGCAGGGTGTCTCTCCTGTGGGTGTCGTAGGGGCAAGGGGAAGTGTAAGTAAAAAAGTCGGGTGCTTCAGTCCAGCTTAGTGCGCCTTGTCCCAATTCGGCCCCACACCGACCTCGGCCAGCAGCGGCACTTTCAGGTCGGCCACGCCGGCCATCAGGCGCGGGATTTCGGTCTTGAGCCAATCCACCTCGGCCTCGGGCACTTCAAACACCAGTTCGTCATGCACCTGCATGATCATGTGCGTGCCGCGTTGTTCGGCATCCAGCACGTGCTGCACTTTCACCATGCTGAGCTTGATCAAGTCGGCCGCCGTGCCCTGCATGGGCGCGTTGATGGCGGCGCGCTCGGCGCCGGCGCGGCGCTGGCCGTTGGGTGAGCCGATTTCGGGCAGGTACAAGCGCCGTCCAAAAACGGTCTGCACATAGCCCTTGGCCTTGGCCTCTTCGCGGGTGCGCTCCATGTAATCCTTCACCCCGGGGTAGCGCTCAAAGTAGCGCTGGATGTAGTTCTTGGCCGCCGTGTTGTCTATCCCCAGGTTGCGCGCCAGGCCATAGGCACTCATGCCGTAGATCAGGCCGAAGTTGATGACCTTGGCATAGCGCCGCTGCTCACTGGTGACCTCGGGCACGGCCACTCCAAAGACCTCGGCGGCGGTGGCACGGTGCACGTCCAGGCCCTCGCGAAAGGCACTCAGGAGGGCCTCGTCGCCACTGATGTGGGCCATGATGCGCAGCTCGATCTGGCTGTAATCGGCGCTGGCAATCAGGTTGCCGGCACCGGCCACAAAGGCCTCGCGCACGCGCCGGCCTTCGGGTGTGCGGATTGGGATGTTCTGCAGATTGGGGTCGTTGCTGGACAGGCGCCCGGTCACCGCCACGGCCTGCGCGTAATGCGTGTGCACGCGGCCCGTGCGCGGCAGCGCCAGCAGGGCCAGCTTGTCGGTGTACGTGCCCTTGAGTTTGGCCAAGCCCCTATGCTCCAGAATCTTGGCCGGCAGGGGGAAGTCCTCGGCCAGTTTTTCCAGCACCTCTTCGTCGGTGCTGGGGGCTCCAGTAGCGGTTTTCTTCACTACCGGCAGGCCCAGCTTGGTGAAGAAGATTTCGCCAATTTGCTTGGGGGAACTCAGGTTGAAGGGCTGGCCGGCCAGCTCATGGGCTTCGGTCTCCAACTGCAGAATGCGCTGGCCCAGGGCATGGCTTTGCGCGGCCAGGGTAGGCGCGTCGATCAGCACGCCGTTGCGCTCTATGCGGTACAGGGCCTCGCTGCTCTCGATCTCCAGCGCGTAGACGAAGGACAGGCCGGCGTCCTGCTGGATTTGCGGCCACAGGCACAGGTGCACGTCCAGCGTCTGGTCCGCGTCTTCGCAAGCGTATTCGGAGACCCGGGCAATCTCCACCTGGTTGATGGTGAGCTGGTTCACGCCCTTGCCACACAGGTCCTCAAAGCTTATGCCACTGCGCCCCAGGTGGCGCTCGGCCAGGCTGGACAGGCCGTGCGGCTTGTGCACTTCGAGCACATAGCTTTGCAGCATGGTGTCGTGGGCATAGCCTTTGACTTCGATGCCATGGTTGGCAAACACATGGCGGTCGTACTTGATGTGCTGGCCGAGCTTTTTGGCAGCCGGGTTTTCCAGCCAGGGTTTCAGTTTGGCCAGCACTTCTTCACGCGGCAGCTGTTCGATGGCGCCGGGATAGTTGTGGGCCAGGGGAATGTAGGCGCCTGCGCCCACCGCCACGCTGAAGCTGATGCCCACGATCTCGGTGCGCATCTCGTCCAGGGAATTGGTTTCGGTGTCCAGCGCGGTGAGTTCCGCGGCTTCAATTTTTGCCAGCCAGGTGTCCAGGGCGTCCCAGCTCAGGATGGTTTCGTATGCGGCATTGGGCACGTGCGGTGCTGCTGCTTCAGCGTCAGCGGCGGCTTCGGGTGCGGCGTCGAACAGGCCCGGGTTATCGGCATCAAACAAGCCGGGGTTGGCGTTGCTGGCAGGGCTGGCTTTGCCGGCCTTGGCTGGGGCCACCGTGCCAGACGCCGCGCTGGGCGTGCCGGACGAAGCACCCGGCGCACCGGCCGCCAGCGACTTGGCCAGGCCCTTGAAGCCAAAGCGCTCGCAATAGGCCAGCAGGGCCGCCGAGTCCTGCGCGCTGGGCGTCAAGGCATCCAGCAGGGGCAGCGAGGGAATGCGGTCGTTCAATTCACAATCGGTCTTGATAGTCAGCAACGAGCGGCCGGTGGGCAGCCAGCCCAGGGCATTGCGCAGGTTTTCGCCGACCACGCCTTTGATGTGGGCGGCGTTGTCCACCACGGCTTGCAGCGAGCCGTATTCCTGCAGCCATTTCACTGCTGTCTTGGGGCCCACCTTGGGCACGCCGGGCACGTTGTCCACGGTGTCGCCCACCAGGGTCTGGTAGTCCAGCATCAGGCGCGCGGGCACGCCGAATTCGGCCTCCACCCCGGCCAGGTCGCGGCGCTTGCCGTTCATGGTGTCGATGATGGTGATGTGCTCGTCCACCAGCTGCGCCAAATCCTTGTCGCCGCTGCTGACCACCACCTCGATACCTTGTTTGGCGGCGATCACTGCCAGGGTGCCAATCACATCGTCGGCCTCCACGCCAGGCACGTCCAGCACGCTCCAGCCCAGGAGGCGCACCACCTCATGGATGGGCGCGATCTGGCTGCGCAAGTCGTCGGGCATGGGGTTGCGGTGCGCCTTGTACTGCGGGTAAATTTCGTCGCGGAAGGTCGGGCCCTTGGCATCGAAGACGCAGGCCACGTAATCGGCCGGCACCTCTTTGCGCAGCGACTGAATCATATTGATCATGATGCGGATGGCGCCGGTCTTTTGCTCAGATCCGTCGGGCAGGGTGATCTTCATGTCACCGCCTCCGGCAAAGAAGGCACGGTACAGGTAGCTGGAGCCGTCCACCAGCAGCAGGGTTTTCTTGGATTCACTCATGGGTGCATTTTGCCTGTGCCGGGCCGGCCCCCGATCCGGGCTTTGCCGGGCCCTACAATTCAGCCATGGCGGTATACACAGAGGTCTCGTTCGACGAGGCCAGCACTTTTTTGCAATCTCTCTCACTGGGCACACTCCAACACATGGAGGGCTGTTCCGGTGGCATTGAAAACACCAACTACTTTGTCACCACGGACCAGGCGCCTTCTGTGCTAACCCTGTTCGAGCGGCTGACGGCCCAGCAGTTGCCGTTTTATTTGCGGCTGATGAAGCACCTGGCCGTGCACGGCATTCCCGTGCCCGACCCTGCTGCCAACCGCGATGGCGATGTGCTGCACACGCTGTGCGGCAAACCTGCCGCCGTGGTGAACCGCCTCAAGGGTAAGAGCGAGTTGTCGCCGACGGCCGCGCACTGCACCGCCCTGGGCGGCGTGCTGGCGCGCATGCACCTGGCCGCGCGCAGCTTTGAGATGCAGCAGCCCAATCTGCGCGGCCTGCCCTGGTGGAACGAAACCGTGCCGGTGGTGCTGCCCTTTCTGCAAGACCGCCAAGCCGCCTTGCTGCGCAGCGAGCTGGCCCACCAGAACCATGTCGCCACGCTCTCGACCTATGGGGCACTGCCACGCGGCCCCATTCACGCCGACCTGTTTCGCGACAACGCCATGTTTGCCCAGGACCTGCCCGCAGGCCAGGCCCCCGAGCTCACCGGCATTTTTGATTTTTACTTTGCCGGTGTAGATGCCTGGCTGTTTGACATTGCCGTCTGCCTGAACGACTGGTGCGTGGACTTGCCCAGCGGCCGCGCAGATACCGAACGCAGCCGCGCCCTGCTGCAAGCCTATGAGGCGGTGCGCCCGCTCACCCCCCAGGAGCGCGCGCTGCTGCCAGCCCTGGCCCGCGCTGCTGCCCTGCGCTTCTGGCTGTCGCGCCTGTGGGACTGGCACCTGCCGCGCGAAGCGGCCATGCTCCAGCCGCATGACCCCGGCCATTTCGAGCGCGTGCTGCAAGAGCGCATCAACACACCGCTGACCATGGACTCCCTGTCCCCAACCGAGCTCCAAACTGCATGAAACTCAACATCGTTCCAGCCCGCACAGGCGTTCTGTGGTTCAAGCTGGGGGTGCGCACCTTCTTCAAGCAGCCGTTGGCGCTGTCCGGCCTGTTCTTCATGTTCATGGCGGTGATGTCGGTGCTGACCCTGATCCCGGTGATTGGCAATGTGCTGGCCCTGGCCCTGCTGCCGGGCGCCACCCTGGGCCTGATGGCCGCTACCGAGGAGACCACCAAGGGCAAGTTCCCCATGCCCACGGTCTTGCTCAGCGCCTTCAAGGCCGGGCGCCAGCAACTGCGCGCCATGTTGGTTCTGGGCCTGCTGTATGCAGCGGGCTTTTTGCTGGTGCTGGCCATTTCGGCCACGCTGGAC
>JAYVNF010000309.1:0-12899 GCA_043758575.1 Rhodoferax sp. | reverse complement strand
GTGAAGAGGGCCAGAAGCTCAAGCTGCCAATTTGATGTGCTGAAAGCGCAGCGTGTTCTGGTTTTGCAGCTTGCGCTCCAATTGCTGGATGTTTTGGCCCGTTTCCACCGCAGTGGAGCTGGCAACGGCACGCCTTAGCGCTTGCAAGCTGGGTATTTTGCGGGTGGCCGGAGTTGGTTTGTGCATGGCAAACGGCATCTAAGGATGTTCTGAATAACTCGTTGCCAGTTGCTGTAGCGAGTCGTTAGTTTTCAGATTGCGGGATTTCACGCACAACCTTTCAACGTGGCGCCGTTTTTTGCACTCATCAGGGTCCTTTTCAGCCTTTTCAAGGCCTTTGCCCGGCTTTCGGGCGCACTCATCCCTGCGCTCCCATCAGTTTGCCGCGCATCATCCACAAATTCGATAGCGCAAACAACGTGACGAGTTGGGCAGTGTTCTTCTTCAGTCCGCGATATCGCACTTTCACATATCCGAACTGGCGCTTGATCACCCGAAACGGGTGTTCTACTTTGGCCCGAATGCCAGCCTTAATCTTCTCGGCCTTGTCGATCAGTGCATCTGCTGCGCTTTCCTTATTCAACGCCCGGCGTTTGCCTGGTCGCATGGCCACATGCCAGATGACATTCACGTTCGCATCAGCGCGTTTCTCGATTCCCTGATATCCAGCATCCCCGAACGCAACAACCTCTTCACCATGCAACAAACTGTTGCCTTCAACCACATCACTCACATTGCCCGAGGTGCCGCGAACTGTGTGCACCAGGCCCGACTCAGCATCTGTGCCAATGTGGCCCTTCATTCCAAAGTACATCTGCTCGCCCTTCTTGCTCGAATGCATTTCCGGATCGCGCTTGTGGTCCTTGTTCTTGGTCGATGAGGGTGCGGCAATCAATGTCGCGTCCACCACCGTGCCGGTCTTGAGCAACAGTCCGCGTTGAATCAAGAGGTCATTGACCACGCCCAGGATTTGATCGGCCAGTTTGTGCTTCTCCAACCGGTGTCGGAAGCGCAATATCGTGCTTTCATCTGGCAGACGGCCAAACTCTTCAAGCTGTGCAAACTCACGGTACAGCGGCGTGTCAAAGAAAGCCTCTTCCATGGCCGGATCGGACAGCGTGAACCACTGCTGCATGAAGTGAACACGCAGCATGGTCTGCAAAGAAAACGGTGGCCGCCCAGTCTTTCCCTCTGGGTAGTACGGCGCAATCAGTTCGACCAACGCAGCCCATGGCACTACCTGTTCCATCTGTTCAAGGAACACTTGTTTACGCGTTTTCTTGACCTTCAAATTGAGCTTCAGGCTTGCTTGTTTCATGCAGGGTATTTTCTCAGAACGGCCTTACACCCAACACGAAGACGTGGGAGTTATGCAGAGTGTCCCTAAGTGTGTCTTGGTAGTGTAACGAAAACAGGCGATTTTGAGGAGCTTGGGATGCAAGCCATATGAGCACATTCGGCCAGATCGAAAATCAGTAGACGTTGGCTAGCTGTAGTCCTCTCTGACATGGACGCCGAACTCACCGCGCTTCAAGCCCGCTGCGACAAGACAGATGCCCTAAAGCAGGGGGTCATGCTGGTACTGCGGACCGGCCGTATTCGGCTGGCCCTGCGCGGCATTGCCAGCCTGGACCCGTTTGTGCGCCCGGGCGCCATCGTTCAACAAAGCGAAGAGGTGCTGGCGCAGTGGTACCACCAGCAACTCAAGCAACGGATTGCGCCGCTGCTGGTGAAGTGGCAGCGCCTGCTGCGCGTGCAGCTTACCGCCTGGGGCGTGAAGAAAATGAAAACCAAATGGGGCAGTTGCAACCCCGCGGCCAAGCGCATCTGGCTGAATCTGGAGCTCGCCAAGAAGCCCGAGGCCTGCCTGGAATACATCGTGGTGCATGAGCTGGTGCACTTGCTGGAGCGGCGCCATAACGAGCACTTCACCAAGCTGTTGGACAAGCACTTACCGAACTGGCGGGTGCGTCGAGAGGCGCTCAATGCTGGGGTGCTGGGGCACGAGGTGTGGGAATACTGAGATCAAGTTTTCTGAGCTCAAGTTTTCGCACTGGCAAAAAAGAAAACCCAGCGCGATTGGCGCTGGGTCATAACCATCGTGTGATGGCCTGCCAGGGAGGATTGCAGGTTGGCGTCAATTCGCCACACCCCGAAGGTAGTGCGGCCAGGTAAACCTGCGGTGCGCGGACTGTAAAGCTGCGAGAAGTGGTCGCGTGCAGTCACCCGCGTGTGCTTGCATTCGCTTACATCTTAGACAGGCTTTGCAACACCTTTGCACAGCTTTGCATGGAAGAATCAATTCATACGCTGATGGGCATGCCTGTCGGACGACGCAGTGTCCTTCTTGCGTTGACTCTTCCTCTCCCAAGATCAAACAGGTTCTTTATGTTCGGCTTTGCCCGCCCTTCCTTGCCGCAAACAGCGCCACAGCAGGCAATGCGCAGTGCAGTGCCTGCACAGGCAGCGCAGGGCGCCTGGATGCAGCGCGAAGAAGCCATCATGGGCACGGCGATTGCCGTGGAGTTGTGGGCCGAGGACCACACGGCGGGGGAGGCCGCCATCTCCGCCGTGATGGCCGAGATGCACCGCATAGACCATGCGATGAGCCCGCACAAACCCAGCTCCGAACTCTCCCGCATCAACCGCGAAGCCGCCGCAGGCCCGGTGGTTCTGGGCGCGGAAATGCTGGAGCTGCTGGCCCGCGCCGAGCGCTTTGCAAAAATCACCGAGGGTGCTTTTGACATCAGTTTTGCTGCCGTCGGCCGGCTCTATGACTACCGTTTGCGCCTGCGCCCCAGTGCTGCCGAACTGGCCGCAGCCCAGGCGGCGGTGGGCTACCGCCATGTGCAGCTGGATCTGTTGGCAAAGACCGTGCGCTTCACCCATCCCGGCACCTGCATCGACCTGGGTGGCTTTGCCAAAGGCCATGCGGTGGACCAGGCCGCAGCCATTTTGCGCAGCCACGGCATACGCCACGCCCATGTCAGCGCCGGTGGCGATAGCCGGGTGATAGGCGACCGCCGCGGCCGGCCCTGGAGCATCGGCATACGCGACCCGCGCCGCCCGGGCGAACTGGTAGCGGTGCTGCCTTTGCAGGACACCTCGGTCTCCACCTCGGGCGACTACGAGCGCTGCTTTGTCGAGAATGGCGTGCGCTACCACCACCTGATAGACCCCAGCAGCGGCCGCTCGCCCGATGCGGTGTGCAGCGTCACGGTGCTGGGCGAAGACGGCCTGACCACCGAGGCCTTGTCCAAGGCGGTGTTTGTGCGCGGCGTGGAGCAGGGCATGCGCCTTATTGACAGCTATGTGGGCGTGGATGCCATCGTGGTCGACGCCGCAGGCCAGTTGCACTACTCGCGTGGTCTGCAAGCGGCCGTGAACGTCCATCCACCCGCGCCAACGCGCTAAGCGCGCACAAGCCCACGGCACACCAGGGAAGCTCAAGATGAACAACAAAATTTCGCTTTATCTCACCGCACTGCTGCTGGCCGTGGCCACCCTGCTGGGCGCCTGCGGTGACGGCAGCAGCGACAGCGCCACGGTGGCCGGCGACGCACCGATTGCCTACGCCATGCGCGCCAACAGCATCAGTGCCAACCCCACCAACGGCGCTCCCAGCGCCGCCGGTGGCGACCTGATGCTGCGCGAAAAATCCTCCATCAGCGCGCCCGAACACAACCTGACCGCGCAGTTCACACAAGGCACGGGCGATGTGTCCAACCCCGATGTGTCCTTTGACGGCAAGAAGCTGATCTTCTCCATGCGCTGCCCCAGCAGCAACACCGCCACCACCCAGGGCCTGCCGGCCTGCACCGGCCACTGGAATATCTGGGAGTACGACATGTCCGCTGGTGGCCTCACCGGGGGCAGCTTTCGCCGCCTGACCAGCTCCAGCACCTCGGACGATGTGGACCCGACCTATCTGCCGGCTGGGCGCGGCTTTGTCTTCACCTCCAACCGCCAGACCAGCTCCAGCATCAACCAGGCCCTGGGCCATACCTACTACGCGCTGGATGAATACGAGCGCGAGCGCGTTTTCAACCTGCACACCATGGATGCCAGCGGCGGCAACATCACGCAGATATCGGTGAACCAAAGCCATGACCGCAGCCCCGTGGTGCGGCCCAATGGCGACATCATGTTCTCGCGCTGGGACCATGTGGGCGGGCGCAACCACTTCAAGATTTTTCGCATACGCCCGGATGGCACCGACCTCTTCGTGCTGTATGGCGCGCACAGCGAGGGCAACAGCTTTTTGCACCCACGCGACATGGACCCGAATGGCAAGTACAAAGGCTTTCTCACCTCCGACCTGATGCCGCTGTCGCGCACCCATGAGGGCGGCGGCTTGGTGATGGTGGACGCGGCCAACTACTCCGAGCAAAACACCCCGGCCAACTCCACGGTTCCCGCGCTGGGTGGCCAGAAGCAGATCACGCTGCAGGCCCTCAACATCGGTACCGGCCTGTCGCAGTACGGCCGCGTCACCACGCCCTATCCGCTGTGGGACGGCAGCGACCGGGTGCTGCTGAGCTACACGCCCTGCCAGGTCACGCGCAGCGGCGTGGTGGTGTCCTGCGCCACGCTCACCGCCGACGAGTTGGCCCGCATCAGCGACGACAACCGCACAGAAGCCCAGGCGCAGGCCGACAGCATCCAGAACAATGTGCGCCCCAGCTATGCGGTCTATATGTTCGACCCGGCCAAGCAAACCTTTGCCATGGTGGCCTCGCCGCCGCCCGGCTTTATGTACACGCACCCGGTGCCCATCCTGGCGCGCGCCGAGCCGCAGGTGGTGGCCGCCGCCTTGCTGGACAGCAGCCTGGCCGCACAGAACCTGGGCCTGTTGGAAGTGCGCAGCGTCTATGACACCGATGGCCTGGGCCGCATGGGAGATGCCGTGCTTGCCAGCGCCGATCTTCCCGGCGGCTGTACCGAGGCCATCCCCAAGACAGCCCATACCGACCCGCAGGACACACGTCCTTTTGTGGCCGACCTGCTGCGCATGAAGGACCCAGCCGATCCGGCCTATGGCTGCACCCCGGCGCGCTTCATCCGCGCCGTGCGGGCGATCGCGCCGCCCCAGGGCATGACCGGCATGCGCAGCGCCATTGGCGAGACCGATTTCGAGATGCAGCAAATCCTGGGTTACGCGCCCATAGAGCCCGATGGCTCCTTCAAGCTGCAGGTGCCGGCCGACACGCCGATTGCCCTGGCCGTGATCGACGCCCAAGGGCGCGCCTACCAGACCCATACCAACTGGATCCAGGTGCGTCCGGGTGAGCGCCGCACCTGTGACGGTTGCCACAGCCCGCGCCGGGGTGGGGCGCTGAACTCCGGCACGGTGGTGAACAACCAGCCTGCCGCTCTGTTGCCGGCCATGTCCGCTGCCCACCAGTCCGGTGAGACCATGGCCAGTACCCGCACCCGGCTGTTTGCCAGCGCACTGCAACTGGTGCGCGACATGGTCTTTACCGACAGCTGGGCCGACACCAGCAAGCCTGGTGTGGTGGCACGGCCGGACCTGGCGATTCGCTACACCGGCAATGTGGTACCGACCGACGACCTGGCCACTGCGGCGCCAAGCAACGGCATCGTCAACTACCCCGACCATATCCAGCCGCTGTGGAGCCGCAACCGCGCCGCCAACACCTGCACCAACTGCCACAACGATCCGGCCAAGCTGGACCTGGGTGGCAGCATCAGCGGCGCTGGGCGCATGAGCTCCTACCAGGAGCTGATGCTGGGCGACCCGGTGATCGACAGCACCACTGGCCTGCCCAAAACCCGCATCGAAGAAGGCGTGCTGACCCTGGTGCGCAGCCCGGCGCTGGTGGACACCGCCGCCAGCGAAGGCGAGGCCCTGGGCCTGGCACGCAAGAGCCGGCTGATGGAAATTCTCTCCGGCCAGTCGCTGATGTCGGGCGCGGATGCGCGCAGCACCCACCCCAATCCACCCCTCACTGCACCCGACCACTCGGTCATGCTCAACCGCGCCGAAAAGCGCCTGCTGGCCGAATGGATGGACCTGGGTGGCAAGTACTACAACGACCCCTTTGACGCCAACAGCGGCGTGCGCCAGTACACCGGCCTGAGCCAAACCCAGTTCGAGAGCCAGGTCTATCCGATCCTGATGTCCACCTGCGCCGCCGGCTGCCACCAGCCCGTGGGCAGCTCGGCCACTGCGGTGCCCGCCGGTACCTCCTTCCGCAACAACCGCTTTGTGCTGACTGGAGATGCCATGGGCGACTACAACACCACGCTGACCATGGTCAGCAACACCTGCACCGCATCCAGCAATGCCTTGCTGATGCGTCCCTCCACGGCGCCACACCAGATCGTCTTGCCCGCCGGCAGTGCCAACTACAACACCATCGCCGCGTGGATCGCCACGGGCTGCTAAGGGATGCCTATTTATAAATACAGCCATGTGCTGCTGGGTCTGTTGATGAGCCTGTTGCTGAGCGCTTGCGGCGGTGGTGGCTCCAACGTGCTGGGCAATCCGCCCAGTGTGGCCAATGCCACGCTGCTCTCCGGCCAGACCCTGTCTTATGCCTATTTCCAGCGCTGCATCAACGCCATCTTTTTGGCGCAGCTGCAGGGTGGCAGTGGTACCACCAACACCTGCGCCGGCTCGGGTTGCCACGACAGCAGCACCGGCACCGGCGGCGCACTGCGCCTGTACCCGGCGGCCAGCGTGCTGGACCTGAGCGATCCGGCCAACACGGCCGCCGTCATCCGTGCCAGTGATATGTACAAGAATTTTTATTCCGCCCAGGCCGCCACGGTGATTGGCAGCAGCGCCCAAAGTCGCTTGCTCTCCAAGCCGCTGCTGCGCAGCGTGCTGCACGGCGGTGGCCTGATTTTTCTAAGCGAGAGCGACCCCCACGCCGTGCTCCTGGCCTACTGGATCAACCACCCGGTGCCGCTGGGCCAGGACGAATTCAGCAGCGCCAGCAACGGCATGTTCACTCCCGCCGACGCCAACACCGGAGCCTGCAATACCCAATGAGCCCAATGAGCCCAATGAGCGCCAGGACCGAACGCATGACCCTGCGCACCGCATGCGCTGCACGCCCCGCGCACCTTGCGCAATGGCTGCTGCACGGCCTGATGGCTCTGGCCGCTGCATGTGCAAGCCCGCTCAGTGCTGCGGCCGAGCCAGAGCCAGCAGCCCAAGCCGCGCAAAGCAGCGAAGCGGAAAAGACCAGCGAAGCGGTGCAAATCACCGAGCCCTATATCGAGCTGCACACCGGCCCGGGCCGGGGCTATCCGGTGTTTTATGTGAGTGGACGCGGCCAGTGGATTGACATCACGCTGCGCCATACCGACTGGTACAAGGTGCGCACCGCCGAGGGAAAAATCGGCTGGGTCAACCGCCACCAACTCGAGTCCACCCTGACCGAGGCCGGCCAGACCCGCACCTTTCGCGACGTGCTGCTGGACGACTACCTGAACCGGCGCGTGCAACTGGGCGCAGCCTGGGGCCAGTTCAAGTCCGAGCCCATGCTCAAGCTGTGGAGCAGCTACCGCCTGTCGGACACCTTGAGCATCGAGGGCACGCTGGGCCAGGTGCAGGGCGTGTACTCGGGCACCAGCTTCTGGCATGTCAACCTGATGTCCGAGCCCTGGTCGGACCAGCGCATCTCGCCCTTTTTCAGCGTGGGCCTGGGGCGCATGAACAACATCCCCAATGCCAGCCTGGTGGACGCCACCACCACCGATGCCCAGATGGCCAATGCCAGCCTGGGCCTGCGCTACTACCTCACGGAGCGCTTTGTGCTGCGTGCCGACTACACGCTCTACACCGGCTTTGTCTCCGACACCCGCTCGCTGGAGTTCCGTGCACTGACAGCCGGTGTTTCCTTTTTCTTCTGATGTTTTTGCCAAGGCCCCTCACCATGCCCCCTTTTGCTTTGCGCACCCTGCTGGCGGCCCTGGCCGCAATCGCCCTGGGCCCGGCTGCCTGCGTTGCGGCCCAGGCGGCTGACGCGGTGGAGCCGGCCGCAGCGGCCCCCACCGAACAGGTGGTGGTGCCCACCCTGGGCCGGCGCGAGGTGAAGTCGCCGCGTTTTCCTTCCAATGATTTTGAGCTGGGTGTCTTCACCGGTACCTATTCCACGCAGAACTTTGGCGCCTCCTCGGTGACGGGTTTGCGCCTGGGTTACCACCTCACCGAAGACTATTTCGCCGAGGCCGTGGTGGCGCAAACCCAGGTCAGCGACGCCGCCTTCCGGCAGATCTTGCCCGGCGGCATTTTTGCCACCGAGACCGAGAAGCTGAGCTACTACAACCTGTCGGTGGGCTACAACCTGCTGCCCGGTGAAGTCTTCACCGGCACGCAAACGGCCTGGCCGTTTTCCCTGTACGTGATTGGCGGTGTGGGCAACACCTCGATCGCCCAGCAGTCGCGCCAGACCTTCAACTTTGGCTCCGGCTTTCGCCTGTTCATCAACGACCACGTGGCCGTGCAGCTCGATGCGCGCGACCACATCTACTCGCTGGACCTGCTGGGCCAGCGCCAGACCACCCACAACCTGGAATGGACCCTGGGCCTGACCGGTTCCTTCTGATTTTCTTCGACTCCATGCCACCCATGTTTGTACCCCCCGCATTTGCGAAACGCTGGCTGTTGCTGTGTGCCCTGGGCCTGTGCGCCCTGGGCGCCCACGCCGCCGTCGCACCCGCCAGCAGCGCACCCGACTTCACGCTCAAGAGCAGCAACGGCCCCAACCTGCGCCTGCAAGAGCAACGCGGCCGCGTCGTCATGGTCAACTTCTGGGCCACCTGGTGCGGCCCCTGCCGCCAGGAAATGCCGCAGCTCGCCAAGCTCTACGACAAGTACCGCAGCGCCGGCTTTGTGCTGCTGGGCATCAGCGTGGACGACGATGCGCGCCACGCCAGCGAGGTGGCTGCGCGCATGGGCTTGGCCTTTCCGGTGCTGCTGGACACGGATAAGTCGGTCAGCAAACTCTACGACCTGGCCACCATGCCCACCACCTATTTGATAGACCGTGATGGCCGCGTGCGCTATGTGCACAGGGGCTACAGCGCCGGCACCGAGGAAGCCTATGACAGGGAAATCCGGGAGTTGCTGAAATGAGCGCCGACATGCAAGTGCTTGGGCGTGGCGCTGCTGCTAGCGGGCCGGGCTATCGCTGGCGCGGCCTGTGTGCGCTTCTGCTGATCGCTCTGCAGGGCGGCTGCGCCTTGCAGCCCTGGGTCAAGCCCTACGAGCGCGAACACCTGGCCGACCCCATCATGCAGTTCTCGCGCGACAGCCTGTCGGACAAGCATTTCGAGCATGTGCGCGACGTGCGCGAAGGCGCGCGCGGCGCCACCGGCGTGCAAGGAGGTGGCTGTGGCTGCAACTAGGGAACGACTGATTGCGGACGAACGACTGGCGGCACTGCCGCGGCAGTTGCGCGTCGTGCCATGGCGCTGGCTGCGCCGTACTGCGGCGCTGTTGGGCAGCCTGTTGGGTGGTGTGTTCGGCGGCCTGCTGGCCAGCAGCAGCGCCCGCGCCGTCGAGCTGCCCGCCGATACGGCCGAGACCCTCTACCACTCCTACAACGGCGGCGGCGTCAATGCCAGCGGGCCGGCCTTTCTGGTGCGCAAGCAGCTGGGCAGCGATGTGTCGCTGTCGGCCAGCTACTACGTGGATGCGGTCAGCAATGCCTCCATCGACGTGGTCACCACCGCCAGCCCCTACCGCGAGGAGCGCAAAGAGCTGGGCCTGGGTGCCGACTATGTGTACCGTGATTCCAAGATCTCCTGGTCGGCCCTGAGCAGCCATGAGCCCGACTACGTCGCCAACAGCATGGGTCTGGACATTGCCCAGGAAACCTTTGGCGGCATGACCACGGTCAGCCTGGGCTTTGGCCGGGGTGCCGACCAGATTGGCAAAACCAATGCGCCCGAGTTTGCCGAGACCGCCACCCACTGGCAGTACCGCGCCGGCATCAGCCAGGTGCTGAGCCCGCGCTGGATTGCCAGTGCCAATGCCGAGGTGCTGGCCGACGAAGGCTTTTTGGGCAGCCCCTACCGCGTAGCCCGGGTGTTTGGCGCCATCGTGCCCGAGCGCACGCCGCGCACCCGCTCGGCGCGGGCCCTGAAGTTTCGCGTGCTGGGCGACCTGGGCAACCGGGACGCCGTGCACGCTGACTACCGCTATTTCTCAGACACCTGGGATATCAAAGCGCAGACGGTGGAGCTGGGCTACAGCCGATACTTTGGCGAGCAGTGGCTGCTGGACACCAGCCTGCGTTTTTACAAACAGGACCACGCGCTGTTCTACAGCGACAACGCCATGGCCGTCAGCACGTACATCTCGCGCAACCGCCAGCTCAGCACCTTCAGCAGCACCGGCCTGGGCGCCAAGCTGAGCTACGGACTTGGCGATGTGGTGCCCCGGGTACCGCTCAAGCTGCACCTGGCCTATGAGTACACCAGCTTCACCTTCAGCGACTTCACCGACATCCGCAGCGGCGCGCTCTATGCCTACAACGCCAATGTGTTGCAGCTCTTTTTGTCCGCCAATTTCTAAGGCCTATACCTATGCCTATGTCCATGTACCTGCACCACAGAATTTGTATGGTCTTGCTGGCCGTGTTGCTGCTCAGCCCGCTGGCGCGCAGTGAAGAGGCAGTGCCAGCGGCCACGCCTGCAGCGGCACAGGCCGCAACCGCAGACACGGCCGCACCCAGTGCAGCGCCGACCCCGGCGGACGCCACCAGCCTGGACAGCCGCATCCAGGATGTGAAGAGCGAGGTGATCCAGCTCAACCGCGATCTGCTGGTGCTGGAGGAAGAGCTGCTGTTTCCCGCCAACACCCAGATTGCCCTGTTCGTGTCCATGGACATCGGCGTGATGTTTGACCTGGAGTCGGTGCAGGTGAAGGTGGACGACAAGCTGGTGGCCACCTATCTGTACACGCCGCTGGAAGTGAAGGCCCTGCACCGCGGTGGCGTGCAGCGCCTGTATGTGGGCAATCTGCGCGCCGGCCCGCACGAGCTGGTGGCCTTCTTCACTGGCCAGGGCCCGCACACGCGCGACTACAAGCGCGGTGCCACCATCCGCTTTGAGAAAGACACGCAGGCCAAGTACGCCGAGCTGCGCATACGCGACTCCATGGGCAAGCTGCAGCCCGAGTTCGACATCAAGCTGTGGGAGTGAGCCGCTTGCGCCTGAGCCCCTATTTCAGCGTGCGTCGGCAGCTTGCTGCACTGCTCTGCACCGCCGGCCTGCTGGTCTGCGCCGGCACAGCGCAGGCCGCACCGCTGGCCGAAATCCGGGACCCGCACTACGGCGACACGCTGTTTACTTTTTTCCAGGACCACTATTTCCAGTCCATCACTGAGCTGATGGTGTCCCAGCATTTCAACCGTGTCTCTCACCACGCCGAGGAGGCAGAGGTGCTGCGCGGCGGCATGCTGCTGTCCTACGGCATGCAGCGCGAAGCCGGGGACATATTCGAGCGCCTGATCGCCCTGGGCGCCACACCCGCCACACAGGACCGGGCCTGGTTTTACCTGGGCAAGATCCGCTACCAGCGCGGCTACACGGCGCAGGCGCAGGACGCGCTGGCGCGCATAGGCACGCACCTGGCGCCCGAGCTGCAAGAGGAGCTGGGTCTGCTGCAAGCCCAGGTGCGCATGGCCGCTGGCGACTATGCCGCAGCGGCGCAAAGCCTCGCGGCCATGGACCAGAAGACGCCGGGCGCGCGCTATGTGCGCTTCAACCTGGGCGTGGCCCTGATCCGCTCCGGCCAGGGCGAGCGCGGCACTTTGGTGCTGGATGCACTGGGCCAGGCCCCAGCCGAAAACGAGGAATACCGCGACCTGCGTGACCGCGCCAATGTGGCCCTGGGCTTTGCCGCCCTGGCTGCGCAGCAGCTGCCGCAGGCCCGCAACTACCTGGAGCGCGTGCGCCTGAAAAGCCTGCAGGCCAACAAAGCCTTGCTGGGCCTGGGCTGGGCTGCCTCTGCCCAACAGCAAAGCCGTCTGGCCCTGGTGCCCTGGCTGGAGCTGATGCAGCGCGACGTCGGTGATGCCGCCGTGCTGGAGGCCTTTATTGCCGCGCCCCATGCCTATGCCGAACTCGGCGCCTACAACCAGGCCGCCCAGGGCTATGAGCGGGCCATTGCCACCTTTGCCACCGAGTCCGCCGCGCTGGACGCCTCGATTGCGGCCCTGCGCACCGGCGCGCTGCTGCAGCAACTGGTGGACAGCAACCCGGGCGGCGACATGGGCTGGTTCTGGGGCATGAAGAGCCTGCCTGACATGCCCAACCTGTCGCACGCCAGCCACCTGGCCCATGTGCTGGCCCAGCACGATTTCCAGGAGGCGCTGAAGAACTACCGCGACCTGCTGTTTCTGCAGCGCAATCTGCAGCAGTGGAACGAGCAGCTGGGCACGCTGGACGACATGCTCTCCAACCGCCAAAAGGCCTTTGCCCAAAGGCTGCCCGCAGTTGCCGAGCGCGCCAGTGCCAGCACACTGGCCTCCGGTCCCTTGCGCCAGCGCCACCAGGCCCTGTCCTCAACCGTGGCCCAGGCGCAGGCCGATGCCGATGGTCTGGCCTTTGCCGACAGCCGCGAGCGCGGCCTGCTGGAACGCGTGCAGCGCCTGCAAGCCGCCATTGATGCAGCCCCCTTGAATGCCGACAGCGCCGCCCTGGCCGAGCGCGCCCGCGTCGCCGCCGGCCTGCTGCGCTGGAACCTGGCGCAGGACTATCCGGCACGCCTGTGGCAGGCCCAAAGCGCACTGCAGTCGGCCCAGGCCGGCCTGGCCACGGCCCAGCAACTGGACGCCGATCTGCGCCAGGCCCAGCAGGACGAGCCGGCCCGCTTTGCCGCTTTTGCCCAGCGCATCGTCGCGCTGTCCGCGCGCCTG